>CAJPPE010000034.1 GCA_905372345.1 uncultured Treponema sp.
CTATTATCGGGATTGATTGCTGTCCTGATTCTAAGGTTTCATGCTGCGGAGAAGAACTTTCGCCCGTTAAAATCGGAAGTGTTGATGCTGCAAAAGAAAAACATGTGCCTGTAGTTGAAGTAAACGGAAACACCGTAAAGGTCAAAGTAGGCTCCGTTGCACATCCTATGACCGAAGAACATCATATAGCTTGGGTGTGCCTTAAGACGGAAAAAGGCCTTCAATTTAAGGAGTTACCCGTTACAGGTGCTCCAGAAGTTGAATTCTCCTTAACTTCAGATGATAAGGTTATTGAAGCTTACGAATTCTGTAATCTTCATGGTGTTTGGTCAGGAAAATAAGGTTTAAGTTTTTTTGTCGGCCTTCTAAAAGTAAAGGTTTATTTTTAGGAGGCCTTATTTGTGTTTGAGTGTGTAAGTTTAATTTTTAGGGGTTAATTTTGATTAAAAGAGTATTGGTTACAGGAGGAGCCGGATTTATAGGTTCCCACATCGTTGCAGATTTATGCGAAAAAGGCTATGAGCCCATTGTTTTGGATAATTTTTCTAATTCTTCACCTAAAATAATTCCCGTATTGGAAAAAATATGCTCTAAAAAATTGGAGCTTGTACAGATAGATATAAAGGACAAGGAAAAGCTCTTTAACTTTTTTAAAAGTGCCTCTGTTGATGCGGTAATTCACCTTGCCGCATATAAGGCCGTAGGGGAGTCCGTAGAAAAGCCCTTAAAATACTATGAAAACAATATTTCCGGGCTTGTCAATCTTTTGCTTGCCATGCAAGAGCACAAGGTGAAAAACTTTATTTTCAGCTCTTCGGCCACAGTCTACGGAGATGCAAAGGTTGTCCCCATTCCTGAAAATTCTCCTATTTCTGCTGCAAATCCTTATGGAAGAACCAAGCTTATGTCCGAAGAAATTTTAAAGGATACGGCCTTTTCGGATAAGGATTTAAGCATAATTGCCTTGCGGTATTTTAATCCCATAGGAGCCCATAAAAGTGCCGATATAGGGGAACTGCCTTCCGGTATTCCCAATAACCTTTTCCCATATATCGCTCAAGTAGCCTTAGGAAAACTGCCTCATCTAAATGTCTTCGGAAACGACTATGATACCCCTGACGGTACCTGTATCCGCGACTATATCCACATTTTGGATCTTGCATCGGGACATACTGCCGCCCTGGAAAAAATAGCCTCAGGTTTTAAGGGCTTTGATGTATATAACCTCGGAACAGGAATCGGTTATTCGGTTTTAGACATAGTAAACGCCTTTAAAAAAGCCTCCGGTATCGATCTTCCCGTAAAATCGGCTGCACGCCGTGCCGGAGATGTTCCGCGTTCCTGTGCAAACCCCGACAAGGCCAACAAAGAGCTTAACTGGAAGGCAAAATACAACCTTGAAGAAATGTGCAAAGACGGCTGGGCTTGGTATAAAAAACACCCCGAGGGCTTTGTGTAAAATCACCGCTGTAATTATTTATCAAGCCTATTGACATTTTATGCGGTTTTTTGCTATACTTCGTCCCTAGTGTTTAAATTTGTCCGGTATAAACCCGTTAATATGCCGGCAAAAGATTTTTTTATGAGGTATAAAGATGTACGCACTTATTGAGTATAAAGGCAAACAGTATAAGGCTGAAAAAGGAGCAAAGCTCGTAGTTGATAAGCTTTCTGCAGAAAGCGGAAGCAAAATCGACATCGACACTGTTCTTTTGATCAGCGATGGAGATAAGGTTACTGTAGGAACTCCCTATGTAAGCGGAGCTAAGGTTTCTGCAACCGTAGGCGATTCTTTCCGAGAAAGAAAGATTATTGTTTACAAGCATAAGGCTAAAAAGAATTACCACAGAACCCAAGGACATAGACAGGCTCATACCTGTATTACTGTTGACAATATTGTCGGATAAGACAAGTGGTAAAAATTCGGCTTCTTTCAAATGCTGAAAACTGTTTTTCGGCCTTTGAGTCGTCAGGCCACGCCAGTGGCGGTCATGCAGGAGGCAACCACGTCGGTAGCGGTCATGCTGATTTTGGTGATAATGACGGCAAGCCGGAAAAAGGCGGCAATATAGTTTGTGCCGCCGTTACCATTTTGCTTAAAACGGCCGTTTTAAGCTTAAGCTCGGCTCAAAAAGAGAGTTCAAGCTTAAAGGCCGAGATACGGGCTGATAATCCGGGATATCTTTCGGCAAAGATAACAGCTTTTTCGGAGGAAGATAAGCCCAGATTGCAGTATTTACTGGAATTTTTAACAATAGGTTTAATGGCCATTGAGGCCGAATATCCCGATTGTTTGGATTTACAGATAGAGTAAGATTTTGATAATTTTTTTGGAGGATTATTATGGCACGTAAAAAGGGCGGCAGCGGTGCAAAAAACGGAAGAGATTCCAATCCTAAATATTTGGGTGTTAAAGTTTACGGCGGAACAGAGGTATCGGCCGGTTCAATTTTGGTTCGCCAGAGAGGTACTTCAATCCATCCGGGTAACAATGTAGGCTGCGGAAAAGACTATACATTATTTGCAAAAGCTGACGGTGTAGTTACCTACCATGAAAGAAAGGGTAGAAAACTCGCATCTATCGAAGCAAAATAATTTGCCTTCGAGCTTAAAATGTATAAATCTGAAAGCCGGTTTTTGCCGGCTTTTTTTGTAGGAAAAAAGATTAATTATGGTAAAATTTGCAGATGAATCTAAAATAAGAGTTTCCTCAGGAAAGGGCGGCAACGGATGCATTGCCTTTAGGCGGGAAAAGTATGTTCCCATGGGAGGCCCCTCAGGAGGGGACGGCGGCCGAGGCGGAGACCTTATCTTTGAAATACGCCGCAACATGAGAACTCTGGTTCATTTGAGACATAAAAGAGTGTACAAGGCAAAAAACGGCGGGGGAGGGGAAGGCTCTCAACGTTTCGGTAAAAAAGGCGATGACTGCATAGTACCTCTTCCTCCCGGCTGTGTTATAAAAGACCCGGAAACGGGAAAAACTATTTTAGACTTTGGAGATGCAGAAGAAGGCCGCTTTGTTTTTCTCAAAGGCGGAAATGGCGGTTGGGGAAACTGTCATTTTAAGACCTCCACCAATCAGGCTCCTAAAACAGCCCTTCCCGGACAAGAAGGGGAAACAAGAGAAATAATCGTCGAGCTTAACATAATAGCCGATATAGGCTTGGTCGGTTTTCCCAACGCAGGAAAATCTTCTCTTCTCGACTATTTTACAAATGCAAGGCCTAAAATCGCTCCCTATCCCTTTACCACTAAAATTCCGAACCTCGGAGTTTTGCGTGTAGACGAAGAAAGAGATGTCATCATTGCCGACATACCGGGAATCCTTGAAGGGGCTTCCGAGGGTATAGGACTCGGCATAAGATTTTTAAAGCATATAGCCCGTTCTGCAGGTCTCGCCTTTTTAATAGACCTTTCAGACGATAACTATTTAAGGGCATACGATGTTCTTTGCAAAGAACTGGAAAGCTATTCAAAAGAATTGGCCCAAAAGAAAAGAATTATAATTGCCACAAAATTGGATTTACCCGATACAAAAGAAAGATTTACTGAGCTTAAAAATGCAATCCCCGATCAGGAAATTTTAGGTATTTCGCTTTACAATGAATGGGGCTTGGGAGAGGTAAAAAAAGCCTTTATCCGCTTGGCCGATGAAATGCAAAAAACAAAACCGCAAAAAGAAAGTCTTGACCCATACGGCCAAAATAAAAATTTTATGACGGCAGAGCTCGATGATGTTTCTTATGAAGAAAAAAACGATGACGAACACTTTGGGGCAACGGTCAGCCTAAGCCGTAAAAGGAAACCTAAAAAATGAGGCTTGCAATCTTAGGCGGTTCTTTTAATCCCATACATCTGGGACATTTAAATTTAGCTTTTCACTCTTATAAAGAATTAGCCTATGATAAGATTGCTATTGTTCCGGCCTATATTTCTCCTTTTAAAATTTTTTGTAAGGATACGGAAGTTGAAGACAGACTCAAGATGATAGACCTTGCTATTGCCGATAAACCCTACATGTACTGCGAACTCTACGAGATTGAAAGGCAGGGCGTTTCTTATACGATCGATACGATAAATTATCTTTATCAAAAATTTCCCGATATCGAAGGAAAAATAGGCCTAATTATCGGGGACGATTTAAAAGAGAATTTTTTCCGCTGGAAAGATGCGGAAGAAATTATAAAGAAGACCGACATAATTATCGGAAAAAGAACAGGCCTTAAAAGCTCTTTTGATCTTTTAAATACCGAACCGACAAAGGCTTCCGTCAAGGAGCTTAAAAATGAAATCTTAAATATTTCGTCAACCCAAATCAGAGATGCGATTTTACAAAATAAAGATTTTTCTTCCCTTGTTCCCAAGGGAGTTTACGATTATATTATAGAGCAGGGGCTTTATAAAGAAAACGGTATTCAGGTTTCGGAGATTAAAAGCGGTATTTCGGATTTAATGAATACCTCCGATATTGAATTAAGAACACAAGAAATAGATAGTTTTGCAAAAAGTATTTTAACCGAATCCCGCTATGCTCATTCCGTGCGTGTTGCGGAATATGCACGGCATCTTGCAAAAGAGTATAAAGAAGAAGGCGTATCGCCTGCTCTTGCATATTTTACAGGCCTTGCTCATGATATCTGTAAAAAATGTTCCGATGAGGAGCTGGTAAAACTTGTAGAAGCTGACGGGCTTGGAATTGACAATGTCGAAACGACCCGCTTAAATCTTTTGCACGGAAGGGCTGCTGCCATAGTTTTACAAAAAAAATTCGGCATCAATGATGAGTCCGTTTTAAAAGCTGCGGCCTTTCACACCTTCGGCTATGAAGGAATAGATGCATTGGGAAAGATTATTTATATAGCCGATAAGATAGAACCGGGCCGTCCCGATACCGAAAACTTTAGGAATATGGTAAAATCTTCTTCTCTTAATGAGTTGATGCTTGCGGTCTTGGATTGGAACCTTGCCTATATCAAAAAAAAAGGAGCAAGTGTTCATCCTGAAACAAAAAAAATGTATGAGCAAATACAAAAGGAGCTTAAAAAATGAAAATAAAACTTATGGATACCGGAAAAAATATTCTATTCCTCTTAGTAATTCTTATCGTTTTAATTACCTCCTTTGTTTTGGTTCTTATAAAAATGCAAAGAGATACCGTTCAAGATTATCTTTCCTCCGATAAGATTTTAAAAGTTCTTTTGGTGGTTGAAGACAAGGGTGTTCCGATTTCGATAAGTATATTGGCCTACTATCCCGAAACGAAAAGGGCTGCTATGTTCGATGTACCGGCAAATATAGGTTTGATTATTCAATCCTTAAACCGCACCGATGCAATAGGAGCCGTCTACACCGAAAAGGGTATATCGAGTTTTAAGGCCGAAATAGAAAAACTTGCAGGTATTTCCGTGCCATTTTATCTTACATGCAATCTTGAAAACTTTTCTATGCTTACCGATATGCTCGGAGGCCTTTCCGTATTTATTCCTTCTCCTGTAGACATAGAGAACGATAATACGCATGTTCTTTTGCCGTCCGGTTCCGTTTCTCTTGATGGAGATAAAATAAGGGATTTCCTTGTTTATGAGGATGACTTGGATGCTGAAGGAGAGTCCGCTGCAAGAAAACAAAAGGCTGTTCTGGCTCTTTTTAGGGCTATAAGCGATAATTCTCCTGAGATTTTTTCTAAGGAAAGGTTTTCGGTTTTGAGCGGTAATTTTCAATCGAATGTTGCCGGTTCCGATTTAAAAAATTTGCTTGAATCCATAAGCAAGATGGATTCCGAACGTTTGGTTCCGCAGAGGCTTACAGGAGCTGTTCGGATTATCGAAGACAAGCGTCTTTTAACTCCGTTTCGGGAGGGGCAGCAGATAAAAGAAATTATCCGCCAAACAATTGCAGTATTGGCTTCCGATGATTCTTCCGCCCTTGAGCGGGTCTACGCCTTGGAAATCTTAAACGGAACAAATGTGCAAGGTCTTGCAAAGAGCACCTCCGAACTTTATCAAAGCTTTGCCTATGATGTTGTCAGTATAGGCAACTCTGAAAATCCTGTGGCTGAAACGGTTTTGATAGATAGAATCGGAAACCCTTCAGTAGCTGGTATTGTTGCAAAGGTTATAAGATGTAAAAATATTCAAACTACGCAGCTTCCGGCCGAAGGAGAATACGGAAGTGAAACCAATGTTGACTTTACTCTGATTTTGGGTTCGGATTTTAACGGCTTTTTTGTTGTCGAGAAAAAAGAGGACAAAAAAGATAGCGATGAAAATGATAAGGATAAAAACTAATGATAGAAAATTTTGACTTTTATACTCCGGCCTTGGAGCTTGGAAAATTATTGCGCAATTTTAAGGGTGAAAATGTTGTTGTCTTGGATTTGCGGGATAAAAACATTTGGACGGATTTTTTTATAATTTGCACCGTAACAAGCTCTGCTCATTCAGGCGGTTTGGAAAAAAGAGTGTACGAATTTTTACCTGAACACAATCTGGAAGAATATCATACCAAGCGTAAATCTCCTGACGGCGATGAGTGGAGGCTTATAGATTTGGGCGGTATTGTTGTGCATCTTATGAGCGAAACTGCCCGTAATTTTTACAGCCTTGAAAAAATTTGGTTTGATTCAAAAAATATTCTTGAAGACTAATCTTTCCGATAAGAAGATGCAAAAATGAACAAAGCAAATCGTTTTAAAACATATATCTCTCTTTTTGCAAGTTTTTTTAAGATAGGGCTTGTAACTTTCGGGGGGGGGCTTGCCATGCTGCCCATCTTAAAAAGAGATTTGGTTGATTCGAAGGGCTGGCTTACCGAGGATGAGATTTTAGATTATTTTGCAATAGGGCAGAGCACACCCGGAATTATTGCGGTAAATGTTGCCACCTTTGTCGGATACAAAAGGGCAGGGATGATAGGTTCTATTTTTTCTACATCAGGAATTGTTTTTCCTTCCCTTATAATCATTAGCCTCATAGCCGCCTTTGTTTCAAATTTTAACGAATTAGTCTGGGTTCAAAAAGCCTTAAAGGGAATAAATGTTGCAGTTTCCGTGTTATTGGTAAAAGCGGTTTTTTCGTTTGGGAAAAAAACGGTTTTCGATCTATGTACATTTTTAATAGCAGCCCTTTCATTTGTTCTTATGTTTGTTTTTAAGGTGCAGGGTGTCTGGATAGTAATCGGCTCGGCCTTTTTAGGCTGGTTTTTTCAAACAATCAAATCAAGTCGGTTTAAAAAAAACAATGGGGGAGAAGAATTCTGATGAGCTTGATTGGTTTGTTTTTTTTGTTTATGTACATAGGCCTTTGTACTATAGGCGGAGGTCTTGTTGCTATTAGTCTTATGCAGCAAGAACTGATTCCACGCGGGCTCATAAGTTCCGAAGATTTTTTTGCAATGGTTGCTATTTCGGAATCTACACCGGGACCGATGGGGATTAATATGGCAACCTATATCGGCTATGAACTTTACGGTGTTTTAGGAAGTATAGTTTTAACTACCGGTATTGTTCTTCCGTCACTGGTAGTTATAGTTTTGATAGCCCGCTTTGCTTCATCATTTCAAGAAAAACCCTTGGTAAAAAAAAGTTTTTACGGTTTAAGGGCAGGTGCTGTCGGCATGATTACTGTAGCCTGTTGGCAGGTAATAAATATTTCCATTTTAAACTTTCCTGCTTTTAGGGTAAGCGGTAAGCTCGCAGACATTGTACATATAAAACAGTTCGGATTTTTTTGGCTCCTATTTTTTGTAAGTATCTTCTTTAAAAAGTTTCATCCGATAGTTTTGGTCGCAGCCGGAGCAATATTCGGCATTCTGTTTTTATAAGAGACCTATTGACATTTTTTGTATTTTACTATATTATAGCTGTCGTTACGGGCAATAGCGCAGTTGGTTAGCGTACAAGTCTGGGGGACTTGGGGTCCCCGGTTCAAATCCGGGTTGCCCGATAAAAACTTCGTTTTAAAAAAAACGAAGTTTTTTTTTGCCCATAAAAAAAGGCAGTCGGTTAGACCGCCCCTTATCTTTTAGTATCCGAATACCAGTTTTATTGTTGCTTCGGCTCCGGTTCCTTTAAAACTTCCTGTAAATGAAGGATATGCTGCAGAAACTGCTGTTTCAAGTCAAAATACTCTTAATTTTTTCTTTATATATTGATATATTCTTGCATTTATGATAGCATTTACGGTATGAGAACTCTAGACAAATCACTACCGTTATTATTAAAACGGATTTCGGAAAAATATCCCAACATAAGAGCTCAAATGTTTAAGGGAGAAGATAAGGAATTTAAAAGTCTTTCTTACAAGGAGCTTTATGAAACTGCACTTGATTTTGCGGCAGGTTTGCTTTCTATAGGGGTAAGGCCCAAAGACCATGTGGGTCTTATAGCCGACAACCGCAAAGAATGGCTTCATGCAAGTTTCGGTATTATGAATATCGGGGCTGCAGATGTTCCGCGGGGCTGCGATGCTACTGAGCAGGAAATTACCCACATTCTTTCTTTTGCGGAATGTAAATTTGCCGTTTTAGAAAATGAAGCTCAAATACGAAAAGTCCTTACCCATCTGGCAGAAATACCACTGCTGGAGTCTATAATCAGCATTGACAATGCCGATTTTCAAAAACTTGAAGAAGAATTCAATCTAAAAGAAAGAAAAATCGAATTCCATACCTATACCGATATTATTAACTTGGGTAAGTCGGCTAGAGTTGAAGGTAAATTTAAACCTGAAGAATATGCCGAAAATGTAGATACCGATGATTTGGCTTCGATAATCTTTACATCGGGTACGACCGGAAACCCCAAGGGTGTTACGATGAGCCATAGAAACTTTATGACCCAGCTTATTGAGCTTCCCGATAGGATTATCCTTAAGCCCGGCCAAAAGGCTATTTCGGTTCTTCCCGTATGGCATTCATTTGAAAGAGCTTGCGAATATGTTATAATAATTTCTGGCGGAACTATCGCTTATTCAAAGCCGATAGGAAGCGTTCTTTTAGCAGATATGTTAAAGATAAACCCGACTCTTTTCCCCTCTGTTCCTCGAATTTGGGAGGCTGTTTATGACGGTATCTTCAAGGCTATGAAAAAAAGAGGCCGTCCTCTTTACTATCTTTTCTTGTTTTTTATTGAAGTCGGAGTAAAGACAATGCGTTTAAAGCGAAGGGTTACAGGTCAATGCCCACACTTTCAGCGTAGAACTAAGGTGCTCTATCCAATCTTGGCTATTCTTCCTCTCTTATGTATTGCCCCTATGTATTATATCGGAGATTTGCTTATTTACCGAACAATCCGTAAAAAGTTCGGAAAATGCTTTAAAGCAGGAGTTTCCGGAGGAGGCGCCTTGCCGCCCAATGTTGATGAATTTTTTTGGGCTATCCGAATAAGCGTTGTCGAAGGTTACGGTATTACAGAAACGGCTCCGGTTATTTGTGTACGGCCGATGCCTAAACCTATTTTCGGAACCTTGGGTAAACCGCTTGCTTGTTTTGAATCTAAAATTATAGACAAAAACGGAAACGAATTGCCTCATAACCGAAAAGGATTGCTTCTTGTTAAAGGCGATGCCGTAACAAAGGGGTATTACAAGGAGCCTGAAAGAACTGCGGAAGTTATAGATAAGGACGGCTGGTTTGATACGGGCGACCTTGCAATAAAGACAATTGATGGAGAGTTAATTCTTAAAGGCCGCCGGAAAAATACTATAGTTCTAAGGGGCGGCGAAAACATCGAGCCTGTTCCGATTGAGGTAAAACTGCAAGAGTCTCCATTAATTTCAATAGCTGTTGTTTTGGGTCAGGACCAAAGGTCTTTGGGGGCTTTGATAGTTGTTCATAAAGAAAACCTCCAAGCTTGGGCTGCGAATAACGGCTTACGGAATGTGCCTGTTGCAGAGCTTGTACATGATTCCAATGTACAAAAAATGTATGAGGCTGAAGTTGCAGAGCTGGTTAACTCCAAAACCGGTTTTAAACTCTTTGAAAGAATAAACAAGATTGTTCTGCTTCCTGAAGAATTCCAAGCAGGAAGAGAACTCTCTGCAAAGGGTGAGATGATGCGTCATAAGATAAATCAGCTTTATCGCAACGAAATATACGAGCTC
>CAJPPE010000035.1 GCA_905372345.1 uncultured Treponema sp.
TTTTTACGTGATGAACAGCTTTTTTTTCGGTTAGATTTAACATGAGGCAATGCGGATAGTTGACTAAATTTCTATTTTTTTGTATAATGCTAGCTGTTGATGACGGTGCCGTCACTTTAACCGGCGGCTGTATTTTTCGGTAATAAGAAAATAAGGAGGTTGTTTATGAACAACAAATTGGCTTTAAAGGATTTAATCAATATCGGCATTTTTTCCGTTATTTATTTTGTAGGACTTTTTGTAATCGGAGCGCCCTTAGGTTTTTTGGTTATAACCTATTTGGCATTCCCCTTTACCGTAAGTTTGATTTTAGGAATTGCGGTGATGTTTTTGCTTGCAAAGGTGCAAAAGCCATTCGGCCTTTTTATCTTTGCAGCAATTCCCGGATGTCTTATGACCCTCATGGGACACACACCTGTAGTTGCAATCCACAGTCTAATCGTTGCAGCCCTTGCAGAAATCGTACGAAAAGTACTCGGCTATAATACGGCAAAGGGCAGTATCGTAGGATATTCAATAATGTCTCTATGGCTTTGCGGAGCATTTTGGCAAATCTTCCTTTTAAAAGATCAATATTTTGCTCTTACCGAAAAAATGATGGGAACCGACTATGCAAGAGAATTAACAAATCTTCCATGGTGGATTATGCCTATACTTTATGTTACAGCATTTTTAGGCGGACTCCTCGGCGGGCTTTTGGGTAAAAAAGTTTTAAAGAAACACTTTGAAAAAGCAGGTCTTCTGTAAAAAAATTGAATGGAAAAACAAGCAATATTGGTCCTTGATCCGCGGACAAAAATATTTTTAGTTCTGGCAATGGGAGCATCTATCACAATTCTTGTTCCCATATATGTAGAAATTTTAAGTGCCGCTCTTTTAGCCTTTTTATTTGTGATGAACAGACAAGTTAAATCGGCAATAAAATTGATGACGGTCTTTTTATTTCTTGCAGGACTCACCTATCTGCCTCAAGATATTCCCGGCGTTACAAGTATTGTAATGCCTGTAGGTTTTATGGTCCGCAGATTTATGATGCCCATTGTTGCCGGAAACTATTTAATTTCTTCAACACCTGTCGGTCTTTTGATGAACGCTCTTGAAAAATTAAAACTGCCGTTTTCGGTTGTGATTACCATTGCAGTTATGTTCAGATTTTTTCCGACACTTAAAGAAGAGTACGGGCATATTAAAAATGCAATGAAGATGAGGGGTATCGGTCTTAATGCGGTAAATGTAATCAGTAGACCTATTTTGACACTTGAATATATGATGGTTCCCCTCCTTTCATCCGCTTCAAGAATCGGAGATGAACTTGCTGCTGCGGGACACACCAAGGGCGTAGACGCTCCGGCAAAAAAAGTACGCTATAAAACCTCCCGCTTTACGGCGGCAGATACTTTTATTTTTCTTTACATAATAGCAGTCTTTATCGCTGCAGGAATAACGAGGATACATGCATAATGGAAACGGCAGTCAATCTTCAAATCCTCTGTTTTAATTATCAAGCTTATGAAAATACGGATAAGACAGACACAAAAAACTTATCTGCACTAAACGATATTTCCATTTCGGTAAAAAAAGGAGAATGTATTTTGCTTACCGGAATTTCAGGCTGCGGAAAAACAAGCGTGCTGCGTACAATAAACGGCCTGATTCCAAACTATTATGAAGGAAAACTTTTAGGTTCAATTGAAGTTTTGGGAGAATCGATAAAAGAAAAACCTATTTACGATATTTCAAAAAAAGTTTCTACGGTTTTCCAAAACCCCAAATCCCAGTTTTTTAATTTGGATACCACTTCGGAAATTCTTTTCTTTCTTGAAAACATGGGAACCCCTTTTGAAAAGATGCATCAAAGGCTCAACTTTATTTCGGAATTTTTGAATATTAAACATCTGCTTGACCGGAATATTTTTAATCTCTCAGGCGGAGAAAAACAGATGATTGCTATAGCCTCTGCTCTTGCTGCCGATACGGATATTATTGTTATGGATGAGCCCACATCCAATTTGGACTTATATTATATAGAAAAAATAGCTGAAGTTATTAGTCTTTTAAAAGAGTCGGGTAAAACTTTAATCATAAGTGAACACCGTTTGTATTTTTTGAATGAGCTTATAGATCGGGCTTTTTTAATAAAAGAAGGTAAGCTCGAAAAAGAATTTTCTCAACAAGAATTCCTTGCTCTTTCGGAACAAAATAGAAAAGAATTCTTGCTTCGTCCCATAACAATGAACAAAAGTGTTTTTAACCGTTTGGAAGATTCGGATTATATACAGGTGCAAACCTCGGAAACAATCCGTAAAAATAAAGAAGATAAAAATACGGAAGACACAAAATCGGCACATCTGACTGTAGAAAATTTATTCTATCGCTTTAAAAAAGAAAAAGACGATTTTCTCCGTGTGCAAAATTTAAAAATGGAATTCGGCAAGGTTATCGCTCTTACCGGAAAAAACGGTCAAGGCAAAAGCACATTTGCTCAATGTCTTACCGGCTTACTTAAAGCAAAAAAAGATTCCGTTTTATTAAACGGAAAAAAGATTAATGCCAAACAACGGATTGAACTTTCGTACATGGTATTGCAGGATGTAGGCTATCAGCTTTTTACCGAAAGCGTTGAAGATGAAATAGCTCTCGGTAAAAATAAAAAGATTAAACCCGAGCAAAACACCAAAGATGAAAACAAGGAAAAAAGAGTTCCAGATGTTGAAGCTATTTTAAATGCGATGAATTTGACGGAGCTAAAAGATAAGCACCCATTAAGTTTATCGGGAGGACAAAAACAACGTGTTTCGATAGGAGCTGCTATCAGTTCAGGTGCGCGTATAATCATCATGGATGAGCCGACCTCAGGAATGGATTACTTCCACATGAAAGAAACAGCCAAGTTAATTAATTCCATACGCTCGAATCAAACTCTTATTTTAATTATCAGTCACGACTTTGAATTTTTAAGTCTGGTTACCGACGAAATAATTTTAATGGAAAAAGGATCTGTAGTTTCTCATTCGGAATTTACAAAAGAAAAAGCAGAAGAGGTATTTAATTATTTGAAAGATGGAGTACTTAATTAGGAGTTAATTCAATTCTTAATTATGAATTAAAAATTATGAATTAGTTATAGGAGATTCGTTGAAGCTTCAGGAACAAATGGTTCCTTCCGCTTCAACTTTGAGTTTTGCGCACAAGCGCAAAACTCGAATTATAGTATGCCGTTTCTCATTAACATTGCGAAACGGCGGTGTTTAACACCCTCAAAAATTGATATTTTTTCGGTTGTCAAACAAAGGAGAAATTATGTTAAAGAATTATTTTGCGCTGTCAGACAAGGGAGCGCGGGATCTAAACAAGGCAGTAGCTGTTACTACCTTCGGGAATTTGTTTTTGATTGTTCCGTTGGGACTTTCATTTTATGCACTGCAGGAACTTTTAAAGCCCATTCAAGGCGGTTCTCTTGCAGCTTTTAATCCGTGGATTTATCTAGGGATTTGTGTACTGATCATTATTGTGCTTTTTTTAATTGAAAAACTCAAGTACCGCAAAACCTATGCAAGCTGTTATGATGAGTCGGCTAATGTGCGTATTTCCCTTGCAGAAAGTATCAGGAAGCTGCCCCTCTCGTATTTCGGAAAAAAAGACTTATCGGATTTGACGGCAACGCTTTTAAACGATGTTGCTACAATGGAACACGCACTAAGCCACACGGCATCCGAGTTATTCGGGGCGGCAATTTCAATTATTGTATCGGCGGCAATGCTTGCTCTTTTTGATTGGCGCATGACGATTACCCTTTTCAGCTGTTCCGTTTTCGGATTTTTGCTTGTATACTCATCACGCAAACAAGCCCGCCGTTATTCAATTAGAATTAACACAGTACTGCTCGGCGTTTACAATTCCATTCAGCAAATGCTCGACAATATCAAGGTGCTTAAATCCTCCGACAAAAAAGAAAGCTATGTACAAAAGGTAAAAGACGATATTGCACACAGCACAAAGGAAGCGGTTAAAGCCGAATTATTTGTCGGCTCGACCATGATAGGTTCCATCATAATTATCCGCTTCGGATTTCCGTTGGTTATTGCAGTCGGGGCGGTTTTGTATGCACAGGGAAGTCTTCCGCTTTTTACCTACCTTGTCTTTTTACTGATTGCCGGAAGAATTTTTGAACCCCTTACCGCCGTTTTTATGCTGCTCGGCGAGTTTTTCCACGCACGCACGGCAGTCGAACGCCAAATGGAAATCATAAACTACCCCAAGCAGAAAGGAAGCGAAACTTTTAACCCCAAGGGCTACGATATTCAATATGACAATGTTTCGTTTTCATACAATGATAATGCAAGCCGCGATACGGTAAGCAATATCAGCTTTACTGCCAAGCAGGGGGAAATCACTGCCCTCGTCGGACATTCAGGCTGCGGCAAGTCAACAATTACCCGTCTTGCAGCCCGCTTTTGGGATGCTGCTTCCGGCACGGTGAGTGTGGGCGGCACGGATGTTTCTACCGTAGACCCTGAAACCCTTTTGACTGCTTTTTCAATCGTCTTTCAAGATGTAGTGCTTTTTAACGACACAGTCTACAACAATATCCTTGTCGGGAATAAAGATGCTGCAAGGGAGCAGGTTCTTGCCGCCGCAAAGGCTGCAAGGTGCACCGACTTTATCGAAAAACTGCCGCAAGGTTATGACACGGTAATCGGCGAAAACGGTTACACGCTTTCAGGCGGAGAAAGACAGAGGCTTTCTATAGCCCGTGCTCTTTTAAAAGATGCACCTATAATTCTCCTCGATGAAGCGACGGCAGCCCTCGACCCCGAAAACGAAACCTTAATTCAAGAAGCATTGAGCAAGCTGGTTAAAAATAAAACAGTTATAGTTATCGCTCACCGTTTAAGAACAATCGAGAATGCCGATAAAATCGTTGTTCTCAAAGACGGAGCGATAGAAGAAATAGGTACACATGAAGAGTTGATGAAAGGAAAGTCATCGTATCCGGTGATGTACAAACTACAAAAGGAAAGCGAGTCATGGTCGGCCTAAATATCGGGGCATCTACAGCGTTGCTTAGCAAAAAACAGTCCTCGACGTATTACAATACGCCTGCGGGTGTTTTTTGCACGCGCCTTGTATCTGCTCCCGCTATTTATGCCGAGCTAAACACTGAGGTAATTTTTATTGGCTCCTAGCATCTGCTCCACCTATTTGCGAGTTAGGAGAAGCCTCTTGTCAGAACCGCCAAGGAAGGCGGTGGATAATTCAATTCCAATTACGAATTATCCGTTACAAGTTACAAATTATTTTAAAGGAGTAATACTATGAAGACAAATGAAGAAAAAAAGAAGGCTAAAAAGGAAAAGCAGGCAGGGGTCGTAAGCCGCATTCTATCTTATGCGGGGAAGCATAAACCCTTTATCTATGTGTCGCTTTTTTTATCGAGCTTGAGTACGGTTGCACTGCTTATTCCGTATGCAGTTGTATTTTATGTTATGCGCGATATTATTTCAGCTTATATGTCGGGTGTGCCGATCGATATAAACCGGATGATTTTTTACGGAGCGGCGGCTCTTATTTCCGCTGCAGCAGGTTTCCTTTTGTACTTCGGTGCTCTTATATGTTCGCATATTACCGCATTCAATTTAATGGGGAATATGAATATGCGCTTGGCGGAAACATTTGCCCGCCTTCCGGTCGGCTGGCACACATCACATGCAAGCGGTTCTGTGCGAAAGGTATTTGAAAAAAATGTCCATTCGCTTGAAGGTCTTATTGCACACATGCTGCCCGATGTCGTACAAAATATAGTTAGTCCGATTGCCGTTTTGTTTTTACTTTTCTTTTTTGATTGGCGGTTCGGCCTTATTTCATTTTTGACACTTGTTATCGCCTTTGTTCTTCAAGGTGTGATGATGGCAAAGGGCAAAAAAATGGGATTTATGGAAAGCTACGAAAACTCACTTGAAAAAATGAACAGTGCCGGTACGGAATATATCCGCGGTATTTCGGTTATTAAAACTTTTAATCAATCGGTACACCGCTTTAAGGATTTTTACAGTTCGATTATAAACTACCGTGATAATGTTTTAAAGTATACCGTTGCTTGGGAAAACGGCTTTGCAGTTTTTCTTGCTCTATTAAAAGCGGGCTTTATCTTTTTGGTTCCCGCCGCATTTATTTTTGCCGGAACGGCAGGAGATGGCGAGCCTTATGCAAAGTTTTTGTACGGTTTTATTTTTTATCTTTCTCTTTCGCCTGTTTTATTTAATATGATGATAAAAATCGTGTACGGTTCAACTTTGAATCTTCAAGGAGGAGATGCCCTCAACCGCATCGAAGCTATCTTAAATGAAAAGCCTGCCCCCGAACCGGAACATTCGATTATGCCGAAAAAATTCGATATTGAGTTTAAGGATGTTGTATTTTCTTATAAAGGAGAAGGAACACAAGAGACACAAACCGCCGAACAGTCTTTTAAAAAGGCTATCAGCGGCATATCGCTTAAACTTCCCGAACATTCTCTGACCGCCCTTGTCGGACCTTCGGGCGGCGGAAAAACCACCCTCGTCAATTTACTCGGACGCTTTTGGGAAACCGATTCCGGAGAAATTACCATCGGCGGCGTAAATATCAAAGATATCAAAACAGATGACCTCATGCACCTTATCAGCTTTGTGTTTCAGGAAAATAAACTTTTTAGTGAAAGCATTTTTGAAAATATCCGGTACGGTAAAAAAGATGCAACACGCGAAGAAGTCCTTGCAGTACTGCAAAAAGCAGAGTGCATGGATATTATCGAAAAACTGCCTGACGGAATAGACACGGTATACGGTACTAAGGGAATATACCTTTCCGGAGGAGAAGCACAGAGGCTTGCGATTGCCCGCTCCCTTTTGCATGATGCTCCGATTATTGTTCTCGATGAGGCCACCAGCTTTGCCGATGCAGAAAACGAACATAAAATCAAAAAAACATTAAGTCAATTACTTAAAGACAAAACGGTAATAATGATTGCTCATCGTCTTTCTTCAATTGTCAATGCAGATCAAATCTGCGTTATCAATGAGGGCAAAATTGAAGAGACGGGAACGCATGCAGAGCTTTTAGCAAAGACCGGCATGTACAACAGCATGTGGAACAACTTCCAATCGGGCATAAGCTGGAAACTTGCAGCGGGAGAATAATTACTAAGCTGAACTGCTGCAGCAATGAGCTTGTCTCGCTTGATGTCCGCGGTTTAACTGATTTGCAGGAACTATACTACCGGGAGAATCGGCTCACTTCATTGAACCGGCAAGGCTTATCCCATTTATGGTTCCTGCACTGCGATGATAATAGTAACCCCTGCTTGACATTTTTAATTCTTTTTAGTAACATTGTTCTTAATTAGTAGAATGGTTATTACAAATATGGACAACTATAAGGGAAAAACATTAGCCGATAAGGATGAGCTAAACACACGGGCAAAGATTTTACGCGCTGCAAAACAGGAGTTTTTTACCAACGGATTTGCAGATACTAACGTGCGTGCCATTGCAGAAAAGGCGGGGGTTACGACAGGGGCGCTGTATAACCTTTTTGATAATAAGGACGGTATATTCGAAGCTCTTGTACGCGGCGTGTTCGATGAATTCTTAAACATAATGGCACATCGTGATGTATTTGACGCTGAAAATTTCGGTATGAAAACGAGCGACCTTTCCGCAATTACTGAACTATCGCAACGCCGGTTTTTAAGAATGATAGATTTTTTTTACGGTAATTGGGATGCAATGAAACTGATTGTCTGCTGTTCAAAGGGAAGTTCCTATGAGCGTATTTTCGATAAGGCAATCGCTGTAACTGAAAAAGAAACCTTCCAATGGCTGAAACTCGACGGCGTTAAAATGTCGCGCCGTATACGGTTTTTTATTCATGTCATGGTAACGTCCCATTTTGAAAATTTAAAAGAGATCTTTTATCATAATTTGAAAAAATCGGAAGCGGTGAAATATGTGCTCGACTTTAATGTATACCATTGTGCCGGCTGGAAACAATATTGGATGGAACAAGTAAAAGGATGATAAACATAAAAGATTTTTGGAACGCAGTATTAAAAAAGATGCCATACAAAACGATGAATATCAGCGAGTTGTGCAGTTCATACAAGATCGAAAAAGCAGCAGGAGTTCAGTATACGGATAATGGCATTTTCAGAATCGGCATAGAGGTTACTTGTAGTACATGGAATAAGCCTTTTGCAAATAGACGGCGCAGATACGAGGCATGAGCAAAAATTACCCGCAGGCGTGCTTTTGCACGTCGAGGACTAATTTTTGCGAAATAACGAAGTAGATGCCCCGTATATTTACAAAAGATAAGGAGGTGTCAGTATGGACACATATAAAAGATTATTGAAATATACACCTGAAAAAAAACACTGTGTGTATATTTCCATTATTTGCTCCGCTTTAGGCGTTGCTTGCCAAATGGGGGCATTTTGGTATTTATGGAAGTTTTTGTATGCCTTTTTGGTTACAAAAAGCGTTACGGACGGATCGTTTTATGCAACGGTGATTGTCGCTCTTATGCTCGGTTACTCGTTCGTGTATTTCGCGTCTCTCTGGGCTTCGCATGTCTTGGGTTTCCGTCTTGAATCGAATTTACGAAAAGAGGCAATCAAACATTTGATGAATGCGTCCTTTGCTTTTTTCGATGTAAACAATTCGGGAAAGATTCGCAAAATCATCGATGACAATGCACAGGAAACGCACATGATTGTCGCTCACCTTATTCCCGACAATGTAGCAGCCCTTCTTACTCCGATTTTAATGTTCGTCATTGTTTTTATGGTAGACATAAAACTCGGTATCTTACTCAGCATTATCGCGATAATCGGCGGTGTGCAGATGATGTTTATGATGGGCAATAAGAACTTTATGCAGAAATACATGGCCGCCTTGGAAAGGATGAACAGCGAAGCGGTGGAGTATGTGCGCGGGATGCAGGTAGTAAAAATCTTTAAAAGCACGGTGGAATCATTTAAGGCATTTTATACGGCAATTACCGACTATTCCGATTTGGCATACAAGTACACACTCAGCTGCCGAAGCCCATATGTTATGTTTCAAGTGCTGTTCAATTTGTTTGCCGCCTTTACAATCCCGGCTGCAATTTACTTTATGAATAAGGGTGCGGACGGAAATCTCATTATTGCAAAAATCGTATTTTATGTGTGCTTTGCAGGAGTTCTCTTCGGTTCGTTTATGCGTGTTATGTATGTCGGCATGTATAACTTTCAGGCAAAGAGCGTTGTAGACAAACTGGAAAATCTTTTTACCGAAATGAGCAAGGATAACATAACCCACGGAACTGAAGAAAAATTCGACAACTTCGGTATTGAATTTAAAAATGTTTCGTTCGGTTACAATGAAGAAAAGATTTTAAAAAATGTTAGCTTTAAACTTGAACCGAATAAAACATACGCCCTTGTAGGCTCTTCGGGCGGAGGAAAGTCTACAATAGCAAAACTTATTTCAGGTTTTTATAGAATAAATGAAGGCGAGATTTTAATCGGCGGAAAAAATATTGCCTCGTACTCCAAAAACGCTTTGATGAAAAACATAGCTTTTGTTTTCCAAACATCCAAACTTTTTAAAACCAGTATTTTTGAAAATGTTAAAATGGGAAATAAGGATGCAAGCGACGAAGATGTCATGAACGCACTCCGCCTTGCCAGATGTGAAGACATCTTGGATAAGTTTAAAGATAGAGAACACACTTTAATCGGTTCAAAAGGCGTACACTTATCCGGCGGAGAAATCCAGCGTATTGCAATCGCCAGAGCCATTTTGAAAAATGCCGACATCATCATCTTGGACGAAGCTTCAGCCGCTGCCGACCCCGAAAACGAATATGAAATTCAGCAGGCCTTTTCCAATCTGATGAAAAACAAAACGGTAATCATGATTGCTCATAGATTAAGCTCCATTAAAAATGTCGATGAGGTTCTGGTTGTCGAAGACGGCAATATTATCGAACG
>CAJPPE010000036.1 GCA_905372345.1 uncultured Treponema sp.
CCGAGTACCTGCACGTTACGAGGGTGCTGCTCTGCCGGGTGAGCTAAGTTGGCAAGTTGATTTTTGATAAAGAAACTTTACCAAAAATCAACAAAAAAGTCAATAGGAAGAATTTTGCTTAAACCTTATTTATGACATCCAAAACGGTGCCGTCACGGTAGGTGCTTATTCCCACCACTTCGCCGGAACGGGGCTTAACTTGAGGTTTTCCCGTAAAGGATTCTGCAATTTCTTTTAATTCTTCGATGGTTTTAATTTCAAGATTTGTTTCGGCCTTCAGCTTTTTGATTAAATCTGCATGGCGCGGATTAATTGCAATACCTCTGTCAGTAACAAAAACATCGATTGTTTCTCCCGGAGTGGTTACGGTGCGGACCTTATCGACGAGACAAGAAATGCGGGCATTAAAGAGCTTTGAAACGATTATCGAAAGTTTTGCTCCGGCTGCCGTATCGGCATGACCTCCCGAACCTCCCAATATTATACCGTCGGAACCGGTGGTTACATTTACATTATAGTCCAAATCTATTTCGCTTGCACCGAGGATAACGACGTCAAGCTTTCCTGCAACATGGTCGGGATTGTTAGGGTTTGCATAAAGGTCGGCTGAAATCTTGTGATGGTTTGCATTTTTTTCGGTAGAATCTACGGCCGAAAGGTCAAAGCACTGAACATCGTAAAGATCTTCAAAAAGACCTTCTTCAAGCATCTTTACAAAATAACCTGTAATTCCGCCGCAGCCGAAACTTCCCTTTATGTTTTTTTCTTTCATGGCTCGGTGCATTTCGTCTGCAACGGCAAGGGAAATACCGCCTGCTCCTGTCTGCATACTAAAGCCGTTCTTAAAAAGACCTGAGTGTTCAATAAGAGTGCGGCAGTCGCGGGCTATCTTTAAGCCGATCGGATCTTTTGTAATCTGAGTTGTTCCGCTTACAATACCTGCAGGATCTCCTATTTTATCTACCTCTACCACCATGTCTACAAAACGGCCTTCAATGTCTGCTCTTTTAACCTTTGAAACTCTTGTATCGGTAACGGCTATAGTTTTTTTTGCCATTTGAGCATCGGCTACAGCATAACCTAAGGAACCGCAAAATGACCTTCCTTCGGAGCCCGAAATATTTCCTTGATCGTCTACACAGGGCGAGGCTAAAAAGGCAGCGTCTATCGTAACCTCTTTTTCTAAAATCATTCTGGGGCGTCCGCCGTGGGTAGTCATAATTACGGGCTTTTTACACTTGCCGTAACTTACAGCCTTTGCAACAGGCCCTGACATATAGGAGGTCATAAGTTGAGTAACCGTTCCGTCTTCCATAAGTTCAACCAAAATCTCATGGCAGGGGAAAATTGAAGAAGCCATTACTGTCAAATCTTTGATTCCTCTTTTTTTAATTTCCCTCATTACCATATCAAGAACATAGTCGCCGTTTCTAAGGTGATGATGAAAACTTATAACTATTCCGTCATGGAGTTTAAGCTCATCAAGGGCTTGGGCTAATGTTTTCCCGAAGGCGGGCTTTACATTTTTTGTAAGCTCATATTTTGCATTTTTTTTATTTACAAAGGCTCCCTTAAAAGGATTGTCCAAGCCTTCTCTTCCAAGTATGTTATTCATATCTCTTCCTCCCTATTTTATCAAGCCCCAGTTTTTGGCAGAATCATAAAGAGCTTGAGCCCTCTTGATAACCGGTAAGTCGACCATCTTTCCTTTAAAGCTGAATACGCCTAAGCCCTTTTGTTTTGCTTCTTCCGCAGCCTGTAAAATAGCCTCGGCTCTTTCAATTTCGGCACTTGAAGGAGAAAATATTTTATGAATCTCTTCGACCTGACGCGGATTGATAACCAAGCGGCCCGAAAATCCTATGCTTTTACTAAAGGCCGTATCGAGCCTTAGACCATCAAAGTCTTCTACATCCGTAAAGGGGGTATCAAGGGAGTCCAAACCGTATGCATGGGCGGCTGTCGTCAAACTAAAGCGGGCGTATTCCAGTTCTTTTGAAAGACGGGTACGCTGAATTCCCATATCGACCGAATAATCTTCGCCGCCTAAAAGAAGGCCTTGAATCAGCGATGAGGCCTTGGCTATCGAATTTACATCCATAATTCCGCGGGCCGATTCTACCAGCATAAGAAAGCTGAAATTCTTAGTGATATTGTGAGCCTTTTTTATCTCGTTTATTTTTTGCTCGACCGAGTGAACGGCATCGACCGAAGCCTTGGGAATTACGATTCCGTCGGGAAGAACGGGAATAATTGCCTCCAAGTCCTTTTCCCAATAAGGGGAGTCGATGGGGTTTATTCTTACAGTGATTTCGGAATGGGTAAACTTTAAAAAGGAAAGAGCATTCCGCACCAGAGTACGGGCCGAGTCTTTTTCATCAAGGGAAACGGCATCTTCCAAATCGTAAATGATGGAATCCGCTCCCAAAATATCGGCCGATACCAACATTCCCGGATTATTACCGGGCATAAAAAGCATACTTCTTCTATTTTTCATTTGCGCGCCTCAATGCTGTTTCTACACGGGCCTTGATTGTACAATCTAAAGCACCCTTGTCTTCGATAAAGAGTTTGGCATTTTTTACTTCAAACTCATCCAATACTTCCTGCACCGTTTTTTTAATTTGTGCACCGAATTCGTTTAAAACAGAGCTTTTTAAGTCAAGTTCAAGTTTTTCGGAAGGAACAATACGGACAAGGCAATCATTTGATTGGAGTGTTCCGCAAACCGCTTCTCGTTTTATTTGCATAGATACCCCTTAAAAATTTGATATGAAAAGATTATATCAATATAAAAAGAATAAGTCAATCTTTGGGAAGGAAGACAGTTTCAATATAAAAATAACAATATAGCCGCATTTAATGCTTGCATTTCAAGCCTCTTACATAGTATAATCCTTTCCCGAACGGAGGTCATTTTATGAAAGATACAATCTATGTTTTGGATGCATACGGGCTTATTTACCGCTCTTATTTTGCCTTTATTTCAAGACCTCTTACAAATTCTAATGGTGAAAACGTTTCGGCTATCTTCGGCTTTTTTAAAAGCCTTCATTCCATATTTACCGAATATAATCCTAAGCTCTTTGTTACTGCCCTCGATTCCCTTACACCTACTTTTAGGCATGAGATGTACAAAGAATACAAGGCTACACGGGATAAAACGCCCGATGACCTCCATGCTCAAATCGACAAAATAGAAGAAATTTTAAAAACATTTAAATTGCCTGCAGTCCGCTGTAACGGCTTTGAGGCCGATGACGTAATAGCTTCAATAGCCGCCCTTGCAGAAAAGGAAGGCAGGGAATGTGTGATTATTTCGGGCGATAAGGATTTAATGCAGCTTGTTTCAAAAACCACGACAATGCTTAAACCGGGGAAGATTAAGGCTTGGGAAGGCTTCGATGCTGAAAACGTAAAAGAAGAATGGGGCGTTTATCCCGACGGAATGTTAGACCTTCTCTCCCTCATAGGCGACAGTGCCGACAATGTTCCCGGCATAAAGGGGGTCGGCCCAAAAACGGCCGTAAAGCTCCTTGAAGAGTACAAAACCCTCGAAGGCATCTACGCAAATACAGGAAACTTAAAGGGGGCTTTAAAAACAAAAATAGAAGAAGGAAAGGAGTCGGCTTATTTTTCTAAAGAGCTTATAAGGCTCCGCTTCGATGTTCCAGTCGAAAAAGACTTAAACGCCTACTCTACTTCGCAAATGGACTATGAGGCGGCCGCCCGTCTTTTTATAAGCGAAGAGCTTCCCAATATTGCAAAACTATATTCCGAAAAAATAATTGCCGAAAAACATGCCCCCTCTTCAAAAGAAAACTTAAAACAAGAGACCGGTCTTTTTGAAAATTCGGAACAAACTTCTCCCGAAATGCTCCCGCAAGAATTAGGGACAGGAGAAGAAATCTCCCTTCCTCAAAACAAGGGTGATTACAAACTTGTAGACGAAGCGGAAGAACTTTTTAAAATAGTAGACGAGGCATTAAAACAGGGCCTTGCATCATACGACTGTGAAACCACAAGTGAAGATCCCCTAAATGCAGAAGTCTGCGGATTCTCCCTTGCCCTAAAAGAAGGAGATGCCTATTATTTCCCCTTAAAAGCACCGAGCCCTGAACTGGGAGAGGAAGCTCCAAAACTCATAGCCTTTAAGGATGCCCAAAGGGCCGTAACAAAGCTCTTTGACTCGAAGATGACCCTCATAATGCATAACGGCAAATTCGACATTCAGGCAGCCCTTTCATCAAAACTTGCAAGCGGCATTTCGGCAAGTCTTTTTGATACGATGATAGCCGCATGGCTTTTAGACCCTGCCCGATCTTCTTACGGAATGGATAAACTTGCAGAAAGCATTTTAGGCGTAAAAACCATAAGGTTTAAAGACCTTGTAAAGACGGGTCAAAACTTTTCGGATATTCCCTTAAATGAAGCCTGTCCTTATGCTGCAGAAGATGCCGACATAACATTCCGCTTTTATAAAAAATTCTTACCCCTCTTAAAAAAGAATAATTTGGAAAAACTTTTTTTTGACCTCGAAATGCCCATCACAAAACTTTTAACCGAGATGGAAATAAAGGGCATCTTTTTAAAGGGCGAAGAACTTACGGCCTACTCAAAAGAATTGGGAAAAGAACTTGAAGATTGCGAAAAGGATATTTACCGCCTTGTAGGCCATGAGTTTAATATAGCATCGCCTAAACAGCTTCAAGAAGTCTTATTTGAAGAAAGAAAACTGACCCCCGGCAAAAAAACTAAGACGGGCTATTCTACGGATACTTCGGTCCTTGAAAACCTTGCTTCGGAGGATCCCGTACCTGCAAAAATCTTGGATTACAGGGCTCTTGCAAAGTTAAAATCCACATATACCGATACCCTTCCCAAGATGACGGACAAAAACGGAAGAATCCATACAAGTTTTATTCAAACCGGAACAGCCACAGGCCGCCTTTCAAGCCGAGACCCCAATTTGCAAAACATACCCATACGCGGAAACGAGGGGCGGAAGATAAGGGAAGCCTTTCAGGCAGAAAAGGGGCGGGTTCTTATTTCTGCAGATTATTCGCAGATTGAACTTGTAATCCTTGCTCATCTTTCAAAGGATCAAAACCTAGTAGAAGCCTTTAATAAGGGAATAGATGTTCACGCCAAGACTGCAAGTTTAATCTTTGCCGTAGACATAAAAGATGTAAGTCAGGATATGAGACGCATAGCAAAGACCATAAACTTCGGCGTAATGTACGGAATGAGTGCCTTCCGCCTCGCTTCTTCTTTAAGAATTCCACGCAAAAGGGCTGATGAGTTTATAAAGGCTTATTTTGCCACCTATTCCGGAGTATCCGGCTTTATGGCAAATATTTGTCAAGAAGCCGAACAAAGAGGCTATGTAGAAACTATAATGGGAAGAAGGCGTTATCTTCCGGCTATAAACAGTAAAAACAAGGTAGAAAAGGCCGGAGCCGAACGCATTGCGGTAAACACCCCGATTCAGGGCACAGCCGCCGATATAGTAAAACTTGCAATGCTTGAAGTCGATAAAGCCTTAAAAAAACAAAAACTTGATGCTTCCATACTTTTGCAGGTTCATGATGAGCTTATAATAGAGGCCGCCGAATCTGAAAGAGAAAAAGTCATGTCCCTCGTAAAAGAAAAAATGGAAGGCGTTATAAAACTTTCAGTACCCTTAAGGGTAAGTATTGAATCGGGAATGAGCTGGGGAGAGTTCCACTAATGGATAGTGTTCCAAACAGCAGACAAAGCCGGCAAAGCCTTGGTGCGCCCTCAGAACCGATTTTAATAGGGCTTTCAGGGCCTTCTTGTTCAGGTAAAAACACGGCAAGTGCTATTTTACAAGACTACGGTTTTTATTGTATTGATGCCGATGCCGTTTCAAGAAAAGTTTTTACAGAACATGAAAAAGATATTTTAAATCTCTTTCAAGCCGAGGGCGAAAAACGAGGCATAAATTTAAAAAATGAAAAGGGCATCGACAAAAAAGCCTTTGCCCTCTTGGTCTTTTCGGACGAAGAACTCTTAAAAAAACATGAAGCCTTTATTCTCCCCATAATCGAAGAAAAAATATGGGAGGAAATTAAAATGGCATTTACAGAAAAACCTGAGCGCCCCATTCTTTTAAACGCCCCTACCCTTCACAAGACGAGTCTTATAAAAAAATGTCTCTTTATATTCTACATAGATGCTCCTTTTATTTTAAGGCTCATAAGGGCAAAAAAAAGGGACAGGCTGCCCTTAAAAAATATTCGGTTAAGATTTTCAAAACAAAAGAAATTCTTTTCTCAATACTTTTTTTTAAATGCCGATACAATAGTAGTAAAGAACTTTTGGTCTTCTGCAAGTTTAAAAAGAAAACTATTGCAGGAAGTTCAAAAAAGAGGTTTTTGAGGTTGATTTATGGAACAGAAAAAAATTTTATGGATAGTACTTTTTATTTCGTTGTTTGCTCTGATTATCTTCGGCGTAGGCTTATATCTGTATGCCCCATTCCGTAATAAAAGCACCATGACTGCGGCACAAATATCCGATTTAGGCAGAATAGAAGCAGACAAAACGGATACAAACGTAGATCCTCTTCAATGGACACGAAATCCCGACTCAATTCCTCCGCTTGAATCCGAGTCCCCTACACTCGTAAATATTGCCAACAATATAACCGTTGTAAACGGTGAAGGCCAAACCGGAACAACAGAAACCTCTATCAATGTAAGCGATTTAACTAATACTCAAAAGGACGAAAAAACTGCAAGTTTACCGGAAGATCTTGCCGCAAATTTAAACACAAACCAAGAAGGCGAGAAAAAAACTTCCGACACTGAAACAGAAACTCAAACTCCTCCTGCAAAGGAAGTTAATCAAAATACAGGCGTTGCTTCGGTAAAAGGAGTAAGCTCAAATACGGTTCAAAAACCTAAAACCGAAAAGAAGACTCCGCAAAAAACGGAAAAACCTGCTGTCAAAAAAAGCCCTGCTCAAAAAACGGTTTCTACACTGTACTGGGTTCAAACAGCTTCTTTGACAAGCCGCTTAAATGCAGAGGCGGCAAGAGATACTCTCACCTCAAAACACATGAAGGCTGAAATCTTTACCAAAGAAACGGCAACGGGTCTTACATATCGAGTCAGAGTCGGCCCATTTAAAAACAAAACCGAGGCAGAATATTGGCTTAAAAAAATAAAAGAAATTAAGGGCTTTGAAGGAAGTTATGTAACCCAAGACCGAAAAAAAAGCTAATTATGTCTACAAAGGTCTGTCTTGTTTTAACGGAAAAAACAATAGAAAAAAATCTTTCCGCACTGGAAAAGTATAAGAAGTTTATTGATATTGCGGAGCTTCGTGTAGATTATCTCAATCAAAGCGAAATACTCTATTTAAGGAATTTTCCAGAACGGGCCGGAATCCCATGTATCTTAACCGTCAGGAGAAAATCTGACGGCGGAAACTTTACGGGAGGAGAAGGTGCAAGGATGACAATCTTTGCACGCGGCCTTGCCTTTGCAAACTCCGACCCGATAAAAAATTTTGCTTATATAGATTTGGAAAGCGACTTTGATTCATCCGGAATCGAAGAAGCGGCAAGGGCCTTTGATATTAAAATAATAAGAAGTATCCACAGTAAGGTTCCGGTAAAAAATATTGTAAAGACTATTGAAGGCCTAAGCCGTTTTGAAACCGACATTCCCAAGTTGGCTTTTACTGCAAATTGTTTAAACGATGTTTCAGAGCTTTTTAAGGCCTCAAAACTGATAAAAAATCAAGAGTACATTGTGTCGGTTATGGGTACCTACGGTTTAAGTTCCCGTATTCTATCAAAGAAATTAAATTCCCAAATTGTCTATACCTTTACTCCCGAATACATAAAGAAAAATAAACTTGAACAAGAACTTATAGATCCCGAAACTTTAGAAGACTTATACAACTTTTCAAAAATCGATAATGATACAAGTCTTTATGGAGTTATCGGTAAGGATGTAAACACAAGTTTAAGTCCAAAAATTCACAATGAAGGGTTTAAAATAAAAGACCTTAATTCCGTTTATATCCCCATATCGGCGGTATCATCAAAGGAAGCCTTGGACTTTGCCAATCTTCTTAATATAAAAGGCCTTTCGGTTACGGCTCCTTTTAAAAGTGAAATTATACCTCAAATAAATTCCATATCCGAAGCCTCTAAATTTATCGGCGCCGTAAATACGCTGATAAACGAAAACAAAAAATGGTTCGGCTATAATACCGATGTTGACGGCTTTGAACAGGCCTTAATAGAATTCTTAAACGAAAAAGACTTACGCAAATATAAGGTTGCAATTATAGGCGCCGGAGGAGCCGCCAGAGCCGTTGCAGAAGTAATAAGCTCTCTCCATGGAAAAGCCTGTATCTTTAACCGCACAGCTGAAAAAGCTAAAAACATAGCCGAAAAATATAAATTTAAATGGGCTCTGTTGGATCCTATAAATATAAAACAGCTTCATGCTTTTTCGGAGCTGATAATTCAAACAACAAATGCAGGTATGGAGCCCGACATAGATATGGACCCTCTTAACTTTTATACCTTTACCGGAAAAGAGAAAGTATTTGAGTTAATCTACAGGCCTGAAACCACTAAGATGTTACAGCGGGCAAGGACAGCAGGATGTCAGGTTTGTAACGGCTATAAAATGCTGGAATATCAAGCCTATCATCAATTTAAAGCCTTTGCAGGAAAGGGGTATTTATAATGGATACGACACAATTAAAAGAAAGGGTTGCCTATCATGCGGTAGACACTCTTTTTTCGGAAGGAAAAATTTTTGACGGAATGAAAATAGGTCTTGGTACAGGTTCTACAGCTATGCCGGCTGTACACCGTCTTGCACAATTATTGTCGTCAGGTAAGTTGAAAAAAATATACGCCGTACCTACAAGTTTTCAAACCTCAATCGAATGTGAAAAACTAGGTATTCCTATTTATTCTCTAAGCTCTCAGCAAATAGGAGGAAGCTTAGATTTTGCCATAGACGGAGCTGATGAAATCGATCCCGATAAAAATCTAATCAAGGGAGGCGGGGCTGCCCTCCTCAGAGAAAAAATAATAGCATACAATTCAAAAGAATTTGTCGTCATTGCCGATGAAAGAAAAAAAGTTAAATCTATGGGGAAAGGCTTTGCTCTCCCTATAGAAATTATACCGGAAGCACGTTTAAGTATTACACGGATTCTTGAAGCCCAAGGCATCGAAGTAGTTCTGCGTGAAGGCGTAAAAAAAATGGGGCCTGTTGTTACCGACAATGGAAACTTTATAATCGATGCAAAATGGCCTGAAGTCGCCGATGTAGATCCCAAAGCCTTGGAAGAAAGTTTAAACAAGATTACAGGCGTAGTAGAAAACGGTTTTTTTACAAAAAACACTCCGCGAGTCTTTATCGTACACCAAGACGGAAATATAGAAGATCTATAAAAGCTGAAAATTTTTACAATAATTATATTATAAAATTTATTTTCGGTATATTAAAAACCGTCATAGTTTACTTTATTATCTTCGGAATTTCCGCTAGTTTCATTTCCGGTTTTTTGTGAAGGCTCAAAACGGTCAAAGTCTTTTTGCATATCTTCTACAATTTTAAGAAGATTCTCTTGTTTTAAAAATTCAATAAAGTCTTCACATTGAGCAGGAGAAAAGGCTAATCTTAAAGCAGGACAGTTTGCATCATCTTTTTCCCCTATAGCCTTTTTTGTTGCATTTGCCAAAACAAAGTAAGGCCTATTTTCAGATAACAATTGATACTCGGCTCTTAATGTCGGTTCCGACTCATGTGCACCTCCGCCGAAAAGCCCCCAAGTCATATAGACCTTTATTTTACCGAAAAAAGCTTTTCTTTTTGCGTTAGCGGTACTTAAATTTTTATCATTATAAGAAGC
>CAJPPE010000037.1 GCA_905372345.1 uncultured Treponema sp.
ATTTTTTATTTCTTCCAATCTTTCAGCTGTTAATTTTTTTGAAGTAATCATAATATTCCTCCCTCAAGTCTTTATCTGCTTGCCGTGCAGATATTAACCGTATTCTGTTTTTTTTCTCGGTAAAAAAGACCAACACTATCAATATTCCGTTCAAATTTCCAATTCCGTAATATCTATCTTCTTTTTCGGAATGTTCAAAATCATATCCTGTTAAAAAGGCTGGATCATCAAATACTTCCAATATTTCTTCAAAGTCTATTCCATGCTTTTCAATATTAGCAAGATTTTTCTCTTCATCCCATTCAAAACGATTATCATCACTTATAATTGTTTTCCCCATAAGTCAAATATATATTAATGAGGATATATTGTCAAGTATATTGTATCTTTGTGTCTTTGACAGCTTTCGGCACTTATTCTCCTTTTTTAAAAAATAAAAAAAAATTGTCAATAGGGTTGACAAAAAAATGGGGGGGGTATAATGAAAAAGCACATTGCAAAAAGGAAGGTTAATATGAAACATAAAAAGATAGTTTCGATAATCGGAACATTAATTTTAATAATCAGTGCGGTTGCGTTAATTACCGGTTGTCCGCAAAAAACTACTGCTGGAAAATCTGGTATAATGGAATTTGATTCTACGCGTATAGAATGTACAAAAACAAATTCATTCCCATATACGACTATAAATAACGGGGATCAGATACAGGAAAACGATAGATTGCTGTTTCAAGCGATTTTACCTCCGGGTAAAATTGTTAAAAATTGGTATATCAATGATGTTAAACAGAAATATCAAACAGGTTCAACAATGCTGTACACGGTACAGGCATCCGACTTTGTAAGCGGAAAGCTTAAAGTCCGATTTGACACTAAAGACCCTGTACAAGGAACTATCGAATTTGATGCAAGTGTAAAATGCACAAAAACAAATTCATACCCTTATACGGATATAAATAACGGGGATCAGATACAGGAAAATGATGAATTGCTGTTTCAAGCAATTTGGCTTTCAGGTAAAATTGTTAAAAATTGGTATATCAATGATGTTAAACAGGAAGATAAAACCAGTTCATTTATGAGCTACACGGTAAAGGCATCCGACATTGCAGGTGGAACGCTTAAAGTCCGATTTGACACTAAAGATGTTGTACAAAAACCTATCGAATTTGATTCTACGCGTGTAAAATGCAAAAGAACAAATTCATCCCCTTCTACGGATATAAATAACGGAGATCAGATACAGGAAAATGATAAATTGCTGTTTCAAGCGATTTTACCTGCTGCCGGTAACATTGTTGAAAATTGGTATATCAATGATATTAAACAGGAAGGTAAACCCAGTTCATTGATGAGCTACACGGTAAAGGCATCCGACATTGTAGGCGAAAAGCTTAAAATCAGCGTTGTTTTTAAATAAATAGGGGGAGATACTATGAACAAAAATAAACCGATAAAACCGGCTGATAATCAAGCGAATATGCAAAATCCCAATAAGGGTACAGCCGGTACAAATATCCAGTATGATCAAAATCAAGGCAATCGCGGTGAACAACTGAATCCGAACAAAAAAGGGAAGTAATTTATTATAATGATAAGTTTGCTCCTATGCAGAGCATTGGGGGGATAAAACTCTCCGAACAAATAAATACACCTTGATTTTTCTCGTAAGTACGATTAAAATATTCTTTGTATGCTTGATTAAAGGTGTTATAATATGTTAGAGTAGGCTGGTGGAATTTAAATTGTATTGAAAGTAATATGGAGGTTTGTAAATGCCTGAATTAAAACGTTTTGATGGCATTGTAATATATCTAATGTTCAATGATATAAAGCACCATAATAAACCTCATGTGCATGTTTTCTATGGAGAATTTAGGGCTTCTGTTGCTATTGATGGAACGATTTTGGCCGGAGAAATGCCTGCAAAGCAGTTAAAATCAGTTCAGAATTGGCTTAAAAGAAATGAAGAAAAAGCATACGCAGCATGGAATCTTGCTGTTCAAAATAAGCATTTTGATAAAATAGATTCCTAAATAAGGAGGTTTTGCAATGCACGAAGAAAATGGAATTGTATATTCAGATAATCCGGAGCCGATGCTTACTGTACTTGAGGTAAAACACATGTACAGCGGAGTTTATATGATAAAATTCTCTAATAATCAAATCCGCCTTTTTGATTCAACTATTTTGAAAGGAGAAGTTTTTGAACCTTTAAGTAGACCTGAAATTTATGAAAATCCTGTGTTAAAATATGGAATTGTTACTTGGAATAATGGACAAATTGATTGTTCTCCTGAATATATGTATGAAAATAGCTATGAGTATAATACATCAGAGATTGTTGTAGCCTAATTTCTCTCTCTTTTCCGGTCTGCTTGATTAAATATGCTATAATATGTTAGAGTAGCCCAATGGTAAAAGCTGTTTTTGCAGGGTCCTTTGATCCGCCCACCTTCGGGCATTTAAATGTAATTGAAAGAGCTCAAAAGATATTCACCGAGGTGCATGTAGTAATAGCCGTAAATAACAATAAAAACTATTTGTTTTCGGGTGAAGAGCGTAAACATATGATGGAAGAACTTACCCAAAAATGGGATAATGTTTTTGTAAATACTTGGAATTCGCTGATAGTAAACTATGCCGAAAAAATCGGTGCCAATGTTTTAATCCGCGGAGTACGGAATGTTTCCGATTTTTCCTACGAATTCGATCTTGCCGTTATGAATAAGGGCTTAAACCAAAAGATAGAAACCGTTTTTATGGTTCCCGATACAAAGTACTTTGTATTGCGTTCAAGCTCCATAAAAGAATTGGCAGCCTTCGGCGGAAACCTTTCAGGCATGGTTCCTCCCATAGTCGAAAAGGCCTTAAAGGAAAAAATATAAACCCGTTTATGTTGATAAGTCTTTTTGCTCAAAAGGGTGGTTTTGGACTTCTTATAATACCAATTCTTTTAATGATGTTTCCAAGACTTGAGAAAAATTTATGCCTTGTTGTTCTGCTTTTAGCTTTAAACCATAGGGGATAGTACAGTTTGTCTTAACACGCCTGCTTTCTATTTCATTTTTTACAAGGTCAGGGTAAATAGTGATAGCACAAACTATATCTCCATCGTTTGTCTGTATGCCTGAAAACTCCTCAACAGGCAGTTTTTCTCCGTCTTTTTCCATTCCATATACATGAAGTTCTAAAGCTTCTTTTGCCATTTTTTGTGCATCAATAAAGTCTTTTCCATAGCTTACACAACCTAAAACATGCGGAAAATATACACTATATGCACCACCTTCTGCCGGTTCAAAAACAGCCAAATATGTTTTATTTCTCATTTTATACCTCTTATTTTAATCCTGCTTGTTTTAAAATACTATTCAATGTTCCAGCCTTTAAATCTCCGCCATGGAAGGGAATAGTTATTTTTCCTCTTATTTTCAAGTGTTTTAATTGATAATGTGAACCTTTAGTTTCACAAATATACCATCCGTTTTGTTTTAAGAGCTTTAACACTTCCTTTGCCGTCATATGTAAATTATACGTATAAAAAATGCGTATGTCAATGGGTGAAATTTATTTTCAATCTACTGTTTTCTTCCTCATCATAAAATAGTAAAGACCCGCGATAAGATAAAGACAGGCAGAACTTATAAAAAATGAGCCGATTTTGATAAGGCCTGCTGTAATTCCTCCGGCTAAGAAAAAAAGAATGTTGAGGCTGTAAAACAAAAAAAATCTGAATTTGTCTTTTTTGCCCCTAAGGCACATAGCTAGGGCAAAGGCTGCATCTGTTAGGTAGCCTGTTATGTGGGTGGTTCTTACAAGGATATCTCCGTAGAAGATAAACATGGCGTTTTGAACTCCGGCTGCGAAGCTTAGGGCAGATATTTTGAGGATTTGGGGTGTTTTAAGCAATGCCAAACTTAAAAATATCATAGCCAAACCCATCAGCAAAATGCCGTATCTTTTCTTTAATCCGAATTTTCTTTGGTGGAATAAAAGTCCCGAAAAAAAAGCTCCTGCAAAAAAGGCAAGAATTGCCGAAGCAACTATAAAAACTTCCGTTATGTTTTTGTGTGCAATTGAAAGGGCAAGATGACTTACATTCCCCGTATGGTGACTTATAGGCAAAGAAAAGCTGCGGATTGCTCCTACATTTATAAAACCTGACAAGAAGGTTAAAAAGGCGATCCAGATTTTAAATCGCCGGTCTTTTAAGGTGTCGGTCATAATTAACCTATCGGCCTAAAATCTGCTTATTTTGTTTCATCGAGGATAGTGTTGTATATTGAAGAATATTCTTCTTTTCCTTTTTCCATTTCGAATCTGGAGGCTCTTTCGCTCAAAAGGAGTTTAACAGCGTAGGCAAAAATTCCGTCGGAAGAGAATGTTTCGGCCCCTCTTACCGTATCGGCAGCCTGAAACCTTGCATTATCCAAAAAAGTTTCGGCCTCAAGAGGATTTTGAATTGAAGCTGCTGTTCTTGCAATTTGTACCGGTGTAAAAGCCGAAGAAAGCAAAACTCTTTCGTCATAGGAAATAGGAGCTTCCCATTTTAGCTTTGCCGAGCGTACCTGCTCAAGGGCTATTCTTAGAGAACGCTCAAACTCATACCACTTATCCAAATAGGCGGAACCTGTGCTTTTTTCTTCTCTTGGAGGCTCAAGGGATAGATTTTCTAAAATTTGAGCATCTTTTTTTGAAAGAGAACGCAAAGCCAGTTCTTTAAAGGCGTTAAAGCTCATAGGAGGCTGTAGATTAGGAAAAATTGAAGGCAGTTGAGCCGTCAAATAATAATAAGATGCCACCTTTTAAAGCTCCTTTGCCGCATTCTTTAAAATTTCGGCTGTTTTGGGGCTTAGATATGACGAGAACAAATCTGCAACGGCTTCTGCCGAGAAGTCGTAATAAGCTGCTCCGTCTTTAGTTCCGATTCTAAATCCGCCTGCTATCTTGCTGTCGGCTTTAAGTTCCAATCCTTTGGAAACATGCTCTTTTAAGGCTGCGCTTAAAGAGGATTCAAGCTCTTTAAGGTCCTTGTCTGCAAGAATTACGGATAAATTCTCGGTATTGCCGGTTTTTACCCAGCCCTTTACTGCTTCTGGAATCAGATTTTTTAGAACTGCTGAATCGTAATTTTTGACTGTTTCAGCTTTTATAATAGCATTAAGTTCATTTAAAAGACCCTGTCTGAATGAAATTAGTGTATTTCTGCCGGCTTGGTCTATAGAAGATTCGGCTGCTTTTTGGAATCTAAGAGCTTCCGCTTCTGCTTTTTTTATGCTTTCCTGAGCCTCAGCTTCAGCTTTTTCGATAATATTTTTTGCTTTTTCCTCTGCTGCCTTGATAATTTCAGCTGCTTTTTCATCTGCAGCGGCAACTCCGTCTTTTTTTATCTTATCAACAAGCTCTTGTAATTGAACTTCCATATATATCTCCTTAACAAAGTTATGCTTTCTATATTCTAACAGAAAATTTAATTCTTAGCAAGATAGGACTTGACAAATTTTCAAAATTTATTATAATTATATTTGAATATATGAGCATTTGTTCATTTGAATAGGTGATGAAATATGATAGAAGATGATGAAATAGGTATTTCTAATGAAGAAATTGTAGCTCATGCAAGGGCCAAAATGCCCGATGAACAGACAATGAGCGACTTGGGAGATTTTTTTAAAAACTTCGGCGATTCTACTAGGATTAAAATTGTTTCCGCTCTTATTTCAGGGGAGCTATGTGTCGCCGACCTTGCAGAAGTTTTGGAAATGTCGGCTTCGGCCGTTTCTCACCAGCTTAGAATTTTAAGGCAGGCTAAAATAGTAAAAAGCCGCCGAAACGGAAAACAGGTTTATTATACAATAGATGACAATCATGTCGGAATCCTATATTCCGTCGGTTTGGAACACATTAGGGAGGGCAGGTAAATGGATTTAAAAAAAGAAAATGAACACAAGCATGAGCACAGTCATGAAGAACATCATGACTACCATGAGCATGAACATCACGAACATAGCCACGATGAACATTGCTCTTGTGGGCATGAACACCATGACCACCATGAACATGACCATCGTGAACATGAACACCATGGACACGATCATCACGAGCATAAGCATGATGAACATTGCTATTGTGGGCATGAACACCACGACCACCATGAACATGATCATCATGGACACGGCCATAACGGCCATCACGAGCATAAGCACGATGAACATTGCTCCTGTGGACATGACCACCACGGCCACGATCATTCAGGCTGCGGGTGCGAACATCATCACGGCTCTTCAAAAGAGATGGTAGTGCAATTCGGTATTTCGGCCTTGTTTTTTGCCGGAGGTATTTTTGCCCGGATTTTTTTTGATGAAGCCGGAATACAAATTAAGAATTTTTATGCAGCTTTTTCGACGGTTTTATTTGTCATAGCTTGGCTGACAGCAGGCTACAAGGTCTTGTTGACTTCAGTAAAAAATATTTTAAAAGGTCAAGTTTTTGATGAAAATTTTTTGATGTCGGTTGCAACAATCGGAGCTTTTATTTTAGGTGACTGGACCGAGGGTGCAGCGGTTATGCTTTTTTATAATTTAGGCGAGGTGGTACAGCACTCGGCCGTCGAAAAATCGAGGCGCTCAATCATAGATCTTATGGACCTCCGCCCGGACTTTGCCCGCCTTTATGATTCCGATTCTAAAGAAAAACTTGTAGATCCTGCAAGCGTAAAAATCGGCTCCTTGGTTATTGTAAAAGCAGGTGAAAAAATCCCCTTGGACGGCGTAATTTATGAAGGAAGTGCCGAACTTGATACCTCATCTATGACGGGAGAAAGCCTTCCGCGTACTGCAGAAAAAGGCAGCCCCGTACTTGCAGGTTTTGTAAACTTAACGGGGATTATAACGGTAAAGACAACAGCTTCCTTAGAAAACACCGCTGCTTCAAAGATGCTTGAGCTGATTGAGTCCGCACAAAACAGGAAGGCTAGGGTAGAACGGTTTATTACCTCTTTTGCAAAGGTTTACACTCCGATAGTTACGATAGGAGCGGTTCTTCTTTCGGTTTTACCGCCTCTTTTAAGTGCACTTATTTTTTCATCGCCTATTAACGGCTGGGAAAGTTTTGCTCCGTGGATTTCACGCGGCCTTGTATTTTTGGTAATTTCCTGTCCTTGTGCCTTTGTTATTTCGGTTCCGTTGGGGTATTTCGGCGGAATAGGAGGAGCTGCAAAACGGGGTATACTGATTAAAGGTGCCGATTACATAGACGCTCTTTCAAAGGCCGATGCCGTCGTCTTCGACAAAACGGGAACTCTTACCAAGGGAGTTCTAAAGGTTATGACCTTAATGCCTGCGGAAAATGTAGAAAAATATGAGTTTTTAAAATTGGCTGCTCTTGCCGAATTTAATTCTCATCATCCTATAGCTAAAGCCGTTCAAGATTGTGCCCTAGTTAATTTGTCCGAAGAGGTAACAAAGACTTTTCCAAATGCCGAGCTTACAGACTATTACGAAAAGGCCGGAAAAGGTATCTCGGTAAATTACAAGGGAAAGAATCTTTTAGCCGGAAAAAATTCCTTTATAAGCGAAAGCATAGGAAAGGAAATTCCTTTATATGGAGATGAGATAGGCGGAACTCAAGTTTATGCCGCTTATGACGGAGAGTACATAGGCTGCTTGATTTTAACCGATACGCTTAAAAATGAAGCCAGGGAAGCTATATCCGATTTAAATAAATTGGGGCTTTCGAGGGTAGAAATACTTACCGGCGATAATGAAAAATCGGCTAAAAAGATTGCAGAAGATTTGGCTATAAAAAATTATACTTCAATGCTTTTACCCCATGAAAAGGTTTCAAGGTTTGAGGAAATTTCCGATGAAGTAAAAGCAAAGAATAAGAAGGCTTCTGTTATCTTTGTAGGAGACGGTATAAACGATGCTCCCGTATTGGCCCGCTCGGATGCAGGTATAGCTATGGGAGGCATAGGAAGCGATGCTGCCATTGAAGCGGCTGATGTTGTTCTTATGAACGATAATCCCCGTCTTGTTGCTGCGGCCGTAAAACATGCAAGGTTTACCAGAAAAATCGTTTGGCAAAATATAGCCTTGGCCTTCGGTATAAAAATCGGCTTTTTAACCTTGGGTGCTCTCGGTCTTGCAAACCTTTGGGCTGCTGTATTTGCTGATGTAGGAGTTGCCTTATTGGCCGTATTTAACTCTTTAAGAGCAAAAAGATAGGAGAGATATGGAGCTGCACAAACCGAATCACAACTAAGTTTTTAAGTTTGTCAAATCTAAAAATCCAACAAGGTTTTTAGAGGTACTCTTAAATAAACTTTTGACCGCCCTCTTAAAATTTTCAGGAAGGGGGGCGGTAATCTCCTTTGGTAAGTCATCTAAAAACGGTTCCGAAAATATTAACTTATAGGCGTGTAAAAAATATGCAGCTTTTTTTGCCAAATCTTCAGAAAATACTTTTTTTTGTTTTGAGCCGTATTTTTTATCGTTTAAAAGGGGAGTGCCGAACTGCGAGCATTGTATTCTTATTTGGTGCTTCCTTCCGGTTATAAGGTTAAAAAGCACAAGGCTCAAATTTTCTTTTTTTGAAAAATCAAGGATTTTTATGAGGCAAAGACATTCTTTTCCGTCGATTTTGCTTTTAAATTCGTTTAAAGAAGGACGCCCCTCAGTTATTCCTATGTAGAATTTACCTATCCTCCCTTCCTTAATGGCCTTTGAAAATTCTTGGGCTCCTTTTAAACTTTGAGAAAAGGTTAGAATTCCGCTTGTATCCTTATCCAGTCTATGCAGGGCTCCTACTTTAAAGGAAAGACTTTTTTCTTTGGGCGGAAAATATTTTAAAACAGCCTCACAAAGACTTTTTTCTCCGTGTACAAGCTCTCCGGGCCGTTTGTTTATAAAGAGTAAATCATCGGTTTTTAATAGAACATCGGGTTTTGAAATCGAAGAATTTGTTTGGTCTTCAGAGGCGGGGGCAGTTAAGCTGAATAGGCTTGAGTCTATTGAAATTTCATCGCCTTTTTGAGTTAAGTAGGCTCCGTTTTCCTTTTTGCCGTTTACTTTTATCTTTCCTCTTCGTATTGCCGAATATACACCCGAAAGAGGCATCTTTCCTAAAAATTTCCGTATTACACGGTCCAGTCTCCTGCCTGAATCATCTTCGCCTATATAAAAAACCTTATTTTCTTTACTCATTTCTATATTATATACCATTTACAGACTTGACAAAAGAGCTATTTTGTAGAGAATTAGTGATATGTTGGAAACGATGTATAAAACGCAGTGGATTATGTTTTTTTCCAGTCCGATTTTTTTGTCCGCTATAACAAGCTGGATGATGAGTCAGATTATAAAGACTATTTTTGCATTATTTAATGCCTCAATAAAAACGCCCATTGACTTTGTAGAGCTGGTGCTTTGGAGAACAGGCGGAATGCCTTCGAGCCATTCCGCTCTTGTTGCTTCGTTAACGGTAAGTATAGGTATAAGACAGGGGTTTGACTCGGATTTGTTTATTTTTGCGTGTTTTATGGCTCTTATAGTTATAAGAGATGCTGTGGGTGTAAGAAGATCCAGCGGTTTGCAGGCTAAGGCTCTAAACGATCTAGGTGCAAAGTTTGCCGAAAATAATGAGACTTATCATTTTAGGGCTGTAAGGGAAATTCAAGGCCACAAGCCTGTTGAAGCTGTTGCAGGAATAATTTTGGGTATTATTACTTCAATACTATTTGCTTATTTTGGATAAAAGTTATGGATGAGCCTAAAAAATATGTCTTCGGTCTTGATAT
>CAJPPE010000038.1 GCA_905372345.1 uncultured Treponema sp.
CCAACTCAAAGGCTTTTTCCTTATTGGAATCTAAAATTTCTTTTACATGAAAGAGAGGAATGTAGGATTGAAATTTTACCTCGCTTTCCCCTCCGAATTGTTCTTCATCTACTATTTTAGAACCGGTTTTTATTACAAGGCTTTCAGTTAATTTTTGAGACTTCCACGCGTAGAGTTTCGGAAGCATTTCCATAAGATAGTTTACCGCATAGGTGTAGGCCGGATCGGTGTTAATACCCGAAATATTGTTTTGGCCTGTAATTACGAATTCTCCGTTTAGAATTTCTCCGCTAAATAGAACTTTTGCAAAGACTTTTCCGTTTGAAGTATATACAAAACTGCCTATCGTATTATCGTTGTAATATAAAAAGCCGGCCCATGTCGGTTCTTTCCACGAAAGGTCCTGATAGATAAGGTAATCTCCCGATTCCGTTCCCTCCCATGCCGATTTTTCTTCGGCTATGAGCTTAAAACCTTCTGCCGTGAAGAGAAAAAAAAGTAGAAAACCAAAACTTAAAATCTTTTTCATTTAAAAATCCTCTAGTTTAATTTTGCAAGTTCTTCTTTTACGGTTTTTTCAACTAAGTCTACAACCTTGTTTTTATCGACCAAGCTGATTTCTCCCGCCTTTCTAAGCTTAAATTCGATATTGGGAAGATTTTTTTCGCCGACTACAAGCCTTATCGGAATGCCTATAAGGTCCATATCCTTAAACTTAACGCCTGTCCTTTCTTTTCGGTCATCTAAGAGGACTTCAATTCCTCTTTTTTTGCATTCTTCGTAAAGGCGGTCGGCTTCCTTTTGCATTTCTCCCTCGTATTTTATGGGAACTATAGCAGCTTGGAATGGGGCGATACTCATGGGCCAGATTATTCCGTCTTCATCATGGTGTTCTTCGACAATGGAGGCTGTGAGCCGGTCAAGACCTATGCCATAGCAGCCCATAGAAGGGTGCTGCTGTTTTCCGTTTTCATCGAGATAGGTCATATTCATTGCCTTTGTGTATTTATATCCCAGCTTAAAGATGTGGCCGAGTTCGTTTCCCTTTTTTGTGTAAAGGGCGGTGCCGCAAACTGCACACTTATCTCCGGCCCTTACCGTGCGGAGGTCAAAGACATGGGCGGGGGCAAAATCCCTTGAAGGCTCCACATGGAGGAGGTGTTTGTCTTTTTTTAAGCCTCCGGTTACAGCATCGTGCATGAGCATAACGCTTTCATCGGCAATGACCGGAATATTTTTTAAGCCTACAGGGCCGGCAAAGCCGACGACCGTTCCCGTAGCTTCTTCAACTTCGGCATCGCTTGCAAGGATTGCGTCCGAGGCTTTAAGGGAGGACTTTAACTTGGCTTCGTTTACTTCCAAGTCTCCCCTTATGCAGACGGCAATTAAAAGAGTGCCTTCATCGCCGTTTTTTGCACTTTTTCTGCCCTTTTCAGCATTGCCGAGTACCTCGGAATTTTCTACCCGGTAAATCAAGGTTTTTACAAAAGAAGAACTTTCCGTCTTTAAAAAGGCTGTAAGGTCTTCAATTGTTTTTACATCTGGTGTATCGACCTCTTCTATAGATAAGGCTGAACCTTGGGGCATACTGTCGTTTCCCTGCTCTTTATCGGGCGCACAGGCCGCCTTTTCTTCGTTCGCTGCATAACCGCAAGAAGGGCAGAGGAGGAGGGCGTCGTCTCCAACCGAAGATTCTACCATAAACTCCTGAGAACCGCTTCCTCCCATAGCACCTGAGTCGGCCTTTACTCCTATTACCGTAAGGCCGCAGCGCTTAAAAATCTTTACATAGGCTTTTTCAAAGCTGAGATAGGCTTCGTCTAAACTTTTATCGTTTGTATGGAAAGAGTAAGCGTCCTTCATCGTAAATTCGCGGGTTCTCATAAGCCCGTATCGCGGCCGGATTTCGTCGCGGTATTTTGTGTTAATCTGATAGATTAAGAGCGGGTAGTTTTTATAGGAGGATAATTCGTTTTTTAAAAGGGCTGTAAAGGCTTCTTCAGCCGTGGGGCTTACAACCAATTCTTGGTTTAAGCGGTTTTTAATACGCAAAAGTTCAGGGCCCATCGAGTCCCATCTTCCCGATTCCTGCCAAATTTCACCCGGAACAATTACGGGGGGCTTAAATTCCAGACAGCCTATTGCATCCATTTCCTCCCTGATAATTTTTTCTACCTTTCTAAAGGCTTTTAAGCCGAGGGGCAAATAGGCAAAAAGCCCGTTAGCCAAATTTCTTATCATTCCTGCCCGCAAAAGCAGCTTATGACTTTCAACAACAGCCTCATTCGGTATTTCTCGCAAAGTGGGCATATACATCTGCGTCATCTTCATAATTTTATCAACTCCAATAAAAACTTTTAAGAAAGTTATTCTACCCATTTTGCTTAAAAAAATCTATAGGCCGGATTTTTTTAAAATTTTACTTATTAATGTATAAAAAGCATACAATAATATTGGAGGCGTAAATGAATATGAAACAGGAAATTTTGAATCCAAAAACAGATTGGGTATTCAAGTTGATGTTCTCAAAAGGAGAACAAGGCAATAAGGCTCTTATAAGTTTTTTGAATGCTTTTTTGGAAGATTCTTATGGTAAAATCAAAAAAGCGGATATTTTAAATACCGAGCTTATTCGGGACACTCCAAATGGAGAATCCTATCATCTTGATTTTTTAATTAAAACCGATACAAGTCTCATTATCAATCTTGAGATGCAGCAGTTTTGGAAAACCAACTATCCGAGGCGTAACCAAATGTATCTTTTACGTCTGGCTTCTCGTTTTTTGAAACTGGAATCTAAAAAAGATGACCCTTTGTATGCTTTAAGTATTTCGGTTTTTGGATGTAATGTTCCTAAAAATGCAAAACTGACAAAAATGTCTGAAAATTCCGTTATTCAATATATTTACATTGAATTAAATGACCTAATAGGTTATACTATACAAAAGAGATTAGAAGAATATACATTAAAAGATTTCTGGATAAGGTTTTTGGCTAATTATGAGAACGACAAAAAAAGCGGAATGTTGGAAAAATTATGTAATTTAGAGGAGGGTATAAGAATGGCAGAAGAAACACTCCTGAGGGTAACTGAAGAGGAAAGACAAATCGCTAGAGAACTGTCTCGAGAGAAATATCAAATGCTCTTAGAAGCAGAAAGAGCTGATGCTAGAAGGGAAGGTTTAGCTGAAGGTTTTGAGCAAGGTATTGAACAGGGTATGCGGCAAGGCGTGCAGCAAGGTAAAAAAGAAGGTTTTGCTGACGGCGCATATCAAAAAATAGTTGAGATGGCTAAACTAATGAAAACGCTTGAATATCCTTTTACAGAAATCTGCAAAATCACAGGTTTAAGCGTAGAAGAAATAGATGCTTTATAAAAGCATGTTTTGCAAACTCTAGCATAAAATACAAAAAAGTGATATATTCTGTTGCCTATCGCCCTTTATTTTGTTTAGGTAGTTAGTTAATATAGAAAATTATCAGGAGTTTTCATGTCTATCCTTTTTTATGTAGAATCGGTTTTAAGTCTTTTGTTTTCAGTCTTACTGGTTATAAAAAATGCTTCAGGCCTTGCTGTTATTGCAGCTGTTTTAGGCTCGGCTTATTCTATTTGGACGGCTTTTTGTATATTTTCTTTTTTTAAAAATAGGACCGTAAATACAATGCTCATGATGCGTAAAACTATGGAGTATGTTCCTTATATTTTTATGGCCTGCTTTATTATGTCCAGAGCTGTTCAAACCGAGCAGGATAGGTCTACACTTGATGCAATTTTAGCCTTCTATTGGATAGTTATGGTTGTTTACAATGGAGTTCTTTTGTTTAGGTTAAAAGATAAAAGATTGCCTAAGTATTTTCCTGACCTGCCTGAGCTCCCTAAGAAAAAGCGTTCCATTATTTCGGAAATTTTAGATTGGGCTGATGCTATTTTGCAGGCTGCCTGTATAGTTCTTCTTTTTAGCGTTTTTGTTTTGCAGCTATATGTTATTCCTTCGGAATCTATGGTTCAGCAGTTTATGATAGGGGACAGGGTTGCAGGTTTTAAGGTTGCTGCAGGGCCGACCTTTCCTCTTTCTTCGTTCCGGTTTCCTCAAATTTATAATTATAAGAGGGGAGATGTGGTTATAATCCGCAATCCTCATTATGAAGATGACCCGAATAACGAGCTTAAATTTTTTACATCTCAGCTGGTTCAGTACCTGACTCTCACTATGGTCAACATCAACAAAGATGAAAGCGGAAGGATAAAGGCAGACCCGCTTGTTAAAAGGATTGTGGGTGTAGGCGGAGAAAAGTTAATGCTTGTAGACGGAGTGCTCTACATAAAAAAAGCCGGAGAAAAGGACTTTAAGGTCTTTGATGAAAGTGCCTATGCCGTTTGGGATTTATCCAAGCTGCCCCAGTCAAGCTTAAAATATGTAAAAGATGTAAAAATGAATACCGAAGATTTAAACCGCCTTCAATCGGTAGAGGCTTGGCGGGCAAAGGTCGATTTTGATGAGGCCGAAAAGGAAGCCCTTGCCCTTATTAAAAAGATGAAAGAAATAAAGTCCAAGCCCGATAATGTGTTTTCGGCCAAGGGCTTTTTAAGCAAGGCTCAGTACCTTGTTACGCAGATGGCCAGAGATAACGAAGCCATAGCCTCGAAGATTTTGACGACGGACGGCGGTCTTACATGGTTTGAAAACTTTTTAACCTCATGGAAAAAGCCGATAGAAAATAATTCCTACAACCTATACGAGATGAGAAATGCTCAATTAGATTTGCTTATTAAGCTTAGTTTTGGAAAGCTCCTTGTACGGAATGCAGAACTTTATAAGGCCAATGTGAGTGAAGCGGTTTTTTCTTCGGATGCGGAACGCCAAGCTATTATAAACGAGCTGGGTGAGTACTTGTACTATTTAGCCCTATCATCTCAAAGGAACATGGACGAATTTCCTAAGGGAGAAGAAGAGTATATCCCCGAAAACTGCTACTTTATGATGGGAGATAACCGCTTTAATTCCACGGATATGAGGCATGAATATCAATACCACTTGGAAGCTTTGAACAAGGACGATCCGATGTCGATGATGTTTGTAACAAATGTAGCACCCCGCTATATTCATTCTTCAAGAATGCTCGGAACGGTAAATCTAATTCTTTTTCCCAGAGCCCGCTTCGGTTTAGTAAAATAGGTTTCAGATACTGTTTACTTTAAGAGTTCGGGATAGGCCGTTTTCATCGGTCCATTCCGAGCGGGCCTTAAAGACCTCGCTTCCGTCCTTAGCCCTCATTATGGAGTGTATACAAACATTTTCCGACCGGCTCGATCTGCATATAAGCTCTTCGCCGTACATAGCTGAAGAAACAAAATTGGTATCCAAGGTTTTTAGAAGTTTTCCTTTACAAAAATCGGCACTCATATAGGACAAAATCCACCTCAAATAGGTTAAATTGTTTACATGAGAGTTTATATCGATATCCAAAAGGGTCGGCCGGGAAGGCTCTTCTATGTCCCAAGTTTCAGGCAATGGGATTTTTGCAAAAACCTTGCCTTCAAGGTGTTCGTCATTAAAGGCTAAGTTACCGAAAACTTTTGTGTCCGGTTTTACAGGCTGCCCTGTTTCTGCGTTCAATATTACCCAGCAAGAGCTTGCTCTGAAGATCGGCTTTTTAAGCTCTTTATATTCTTCTTTTATTGAATATAGATTTTCTTTTCCTTCTTCGATACGGCATTTTTCTTCAAAAGCCTCATCTATTGAATTTTTTTTGCCGTTTTTTGCATAAAAGAACGCAAAGTCCCTCAAGCAAAAAAATCCTTTCGGTGTTTGAGCCCATGTTTGGACTATTAACTCATCCATCCAAAGAGGGTATTCGGTAATTTCAAAATGCTGCTTTGTGATAACCCATGTTAAGCCCATTTTTTTCAAATGCGGGATGGAAAGCCCTGCACTGCTGTAATGCCCTGCTGCCAATTCCTGCATCAAAACAGCAAACTCCATGGGTGTAGCCCGGCATTTTCCATCTATGTTGCCTGTAAGCACCTTATGGCGTATAGTGTATTTATTGTCGATAATCATAGGCTGATTATAACAGTTTTTATAAATTGTTGCTAGATTCGGTATCGTCTAAAAACTTGTAATTTTTTTTGTGCTTATTACCATAGACATATTTCTTAAAATATAATATACTTAAAAATAATTATATTTTAGGAGGTGCGTATTTATGAGATCTTTTTCTAAATTTGCACAAGTAATTTTTTTGGGGCTTCTTATTGTGTCGGCAGTTTTTGTAGTAAGCTGCGGCGGAAGCGGAAATGCGGTACTTAACAAAGACAAACCACTCGTTTTCTTTAACAGACAGCCTTCAGACCCGACAACAGGAGAAATCGATATGACCTCTATGAACTGGAACGACAAGACCTATTATGTAGGTTTTGATGCCGCAGGCGGCGGTGCAGTTCAGGGAAAACTCATTACAGATTTTCTTGCATCGGCAGAAGCTTCTCTTGACAGAAACGGTGACGGCGTTATCGGTTATGTTCTTTGCATCGGAGATGTAGGCCACAACGATTCAAAAGCCAGAACGGAAGGCATCAGAAAGGCTTTGGGAACTTGGGCAGGTTCTACCGATCCCGGTCAAACACAACAAGGTTCCGTTACTATTGCAGGAAAAACCTTCAAAGTTATAGAGCTTGAAGGAAAGGCTATGACAGGAACTGACGGTTCTACATGGAATGCAAATGCCGCGACAGAGGCTATGGGCGGATGGGCTACAAAGTTTGCCGATCAAATCGACATGGTTATTTCAAACAATGACGGTATGGCAATGGGCTGTTTACAAGCCTCAAACTATCCTGCTGGTGTTCCGATTTTCGGATATGATGCAAACGCAGATGCCATCGAAGCTGTAGGCAAGGGCCTTCTTACAGGTACTGTTTCTCAGAATGTTGATGCTCAGGCAACAGCAACCTTACAGGTATTACGAAACTTGCTTGACGGTTTAACCGGAACCGATGTCTATACCAAGGGTATTACATCTGAAGATTCTTACGGCAATAAAATTTCGGCTCCCGTTCAGTACTGGGAAGATGTAAAAGCTGTTATGGCTGCAAACTCAGGTGTTACAATGGACAATTACAAGAACTATCTTGGCGGAACAAGAGATGCCGGAGTTAAGCAGACAAATGCTCCCAAAAAGAAGGTTCTTTTAACTATTTATAATTCAGGCGACAACTTTCTTTCTTCTTCATACCTGCCTGCATTAAAATACTATGCTCCTCTTTTGAACATTGAATTGACAATCGTTCAGGGAGACGGACAAAACGAATCAAGCTGTTTGGATAAATTTACAAACCTAAACAACTTTGATGCCTTTGCCGTAAACATGGTTAAAACGAACTCAGGTTCAAACTACACCGACAAGTTAAAGTATTAATGAGTCTTAAATTTTTAGACCTTCATTAATCTTTGACGGTTTTTAAGGCGGGGGAATTTTTCTCCTGCCTTAGAATTAAAATAAGCGGCTTTTAAAAAGCACTTTTAAAGGAGTTGAGATCTTTGGGATGAGTGATGTAGTTCTTGAAATAAAAAACCTTTCAAAATCTTTCGGAAAGAATAAGGTTTTGGACGGTATAAATTTGACTGTAAAACAAGGCTCCGTAATGGGACTTATGGGCGAAAACGGAGCAGGAAAATCCACTATGATGAAGTGCCTTTTCGGTATATATTCACGGGACGAAGGCTCCATTTCTTTATTAAACAAATCAATCGAATTCAAAAATCCTAAAGAAGCACTTGAAAGCGGAGTCGCTATGGTTCATCAAGAGCTTAATCTTTGCCTTGACAGAACCGTTACGGATAATTTATTTTTAGGCCGTTATCCGACCAACTTAGGGATTGTTGACGAAATAAAAATGTTTGAATCTGCAAGTTCTCTTTTTTCTTCACTCAATATGAATGTCAATCCCAAAACAATAATGCGTACCATGTCCGTTTCTCAGCGGCAGATGGTTGAAATAGCGAAAGCTGTTTCTTATGATGCAAAGCTCATCGTATTGGATGAGCCTACTTCTTCTTTAACCGAAAGGGAAGTAAAAAAACTTTTTTCGATAGTAAGAGCCTTACAAAAAAAAGGCGTTTCATTTATTTATATTTCGCATAAGATGGATGAGGTTTTTGAGGTTTGCGATGAAGTCGCCGTTTTACGGGACGGTAAGATGATTCTTTCAAAGCCCATAGCCGAAACGGATATGAACGAAATTATTTCGGCCATGGTAGGCCGCTCTCTGGATAAGCGTTTCCCCGATGTGGATAATGTCCCCGGAGAAGACTTTTTAAAAATAGAAAACTTAAAAACAAAATATGCTCCCATGCTTGAAGATATTTCTTTTACCGTAAAGAAGGGAGAAATTCTAGGCCTTTACGGGCTTGTAGGGGCGGGGAGGAGCGAGCTTTTAGAAGCCCTCTTCGGTATCCGCACTATAGAATCGGGAAGCATAAGTATAAACGATAAATATCTTAAATTTAAGAGCAGTAAAGAGGCTATGGCTCATGGCTTTGCCTTGTTGACCGAAGAGCGTAAATTAAACGGAATGTTCGGCAAGGACACAATTGAATTTAACACGGTAATTACCAATTTGCATAGTTATAAAACACTTGGGGTTTTGTCAAAGCGTAAAATACGGGAGGCCGCAAACAGAGAAATTGAAACTATGAAGACGAGGTGTCTTTCGGCTGATCAGGGTATTTCGGCTTTGAGCGGAGGAAACCAGCAAAAGGTTATAATCGGAAAATGGCTGGAGCGTTCACCCGATGTGTTTTTGATGGATGAGCCCACCCGCGGTATCGATGTAGGAGCTAAATACGAAATATATCAGCTTATTATTAAAATGGCTAAAGAAGGAAAAACCATAATAGTTGTTTCGAGCGAGATGCCCGAAATCTTAGGCATCACCAACCGCATAGCCGTAATGTCCAACCGCCGCCTTGCAGGTATCGTAAACACAAAAGAAACCGATCAGGAAACTCTGCTCAGACTTTCCGCTAAGTATTTGTAGGTTAAGTAGTTAAGCTTTAATTTGACCGCCACGGATGCCGGTGTTTCCAGCCTTGAGAGTTTTAGACGCAAGTCTAAAACTCTAAGATGAAAATCGGACAAGGAGTTTAGCAAAAGCGAAGTATAGAACCTTAGCCCGCCTATTTGCAAAAGATCACACTTTAAACTTATTTACCTCTTTGGAGAGGTTTTCAATGCTTTCTTTATTCTTTTGGCTTATTGCGTTTACTTCCTGTACGGCATTGCTGATTTGCACGGCACCGGAGGCCATTTCGTTCATGCTGTCGGTGATGACGCGGGTCAATTCATCGAGTTTTTGCATTTCTTGGGCTACGTTTTCGCCGCCGCGGAGCATTTCGGCAGAACCGTCGTTTACTTGATTGGTTACCATATTTATGTCGCGAATTGCAGTGAGCACTTCCTTGCTGCCGTTTTCCTGTTCACGCATAGCATCCATTAGGTTTTGACTCATTGTTTTGACCTGCTCGGAAAGGGCAAAAATAGCATTGAACTTTTCTTCTGCCGTTTTTGAAGAGGCAGAAAGAGCTTCAATCTCGCCGGAGAGAACTTTTAGGGTAGAAGTAATGGTTTTGCCCTGAGTGCTTGATTCTTCTGCGAGCTTACGGA
>CAJPPE010000039.1 GCA_905372345.1 uncultured Treponema sp.
TAAATAAATTTATAAATCATCCCATAAAAAATACAGCATTTATACTTAAAAATATTTCTGAAGGTGACGGAGATTTAACGGCAAGACTTCCGATAAAGGGAAATGATGAAATCACTTCTCTGTCTCATTACTTTAATTTAACGATAGAAAAAATTGCAAACTCGGTAAAATCGGTTACTCATGATACCGAAAGTATGCAGGAAGTCGGAAACGAATTAGCCGTCAATATGAATGAAACGGCAAGTGCAATCTATCAAATAAATGAAAACATCTCAAGCATAAAAAAACAGATGATGACGCATGCAGGAAGTGTTATAGAAATAGGTTCTTCACTCCAAGCAATGATGAGAACACTTGAAAATCTTGATAACTCAATAGATATTCAAACTTCTACGGTAGATGTTTCAAGCGAATCAATCAAACAAATGGTTGAAAATATAAAAGAGGTTTTCGGCATTATTGAAGAAAATATTAAAACTCTTGAAGAACTAAAAGGTGCAACAGTGAACGGAAAAACCTTGATTGCAGAAACGGTTGAATTAAGTAAGGCTGTAGATTCCAGCTCCGATATTCTTTTAGAAACAAGTGCAATCATTCAAAATATTTCAGCACAAACAAATCTGCTTTCGATGAATGCAGGAATTGAAGCCGCTCATGCAGGAGAAGCAGGAAAAGGCTTTGCAGTCGTTGCAGGCGAAATCAGAAAACTTGCTGAGCAATCCGGCGGTCAAGGAAAAAAGATAAACATTATGCTCAAGGATTTAAAAGAAAAGATAGATAAGGTAAATAATTCCGCCCACAGCATAGAAAAACACTTTGACAATATTTTTGCTCTTGTAGAAAAAACAAAGCAACAAGAGCATGTTATTATGAACGCAATCGATGAGCAAAATGAAGGGAATAAAAATATTTTGAATACAATGAGCACGATTGACGATATAACTCATAAAATAAGAGATGTATCACACGAGATGCTCAAAGGCAGCACATTGGTTTCCAATGAAATGGATACCCTCTCTGCAATGTCGGACCAAATAGCTAATAGTATGAATGAAATGTCGGAGGGAACAACTGAAATAAATAAGGCCGTCCAAGAGGTAAATGAAATCACTCAAAAAAACAAACAGAGTATTGAAAACCTCTCATCGGAGGTAAAGAAATTCAAAGTAAACTAGGCCGGAAAAAAGGAGAAAAACAATGGTCAGACTTGCAGAATTAAAGGACTTATCAAGAATTGCAGAAATAAATGTTTACGGTTGGAGAAATACTTATAGGGGTATCATCGACGATAATTTTTTATTTTGCGAGCTGTCTGTTGAAAAATCTATCGAGCGTTTAAAGAAAAAAATTAATACTCAAAACAGTACATCAAAATTATATGTTTATGAAGATGACAAAGACGGAATAATAAAGGGAATGATGCTCACGGGAATGTGCCGGGACAACGATAAACCCGATAGTTTTGAACTTATGGCTATTTATGTAGAAAAAGCTTTTGAAAGGTCGGGCGTAGGTTCAAAATTAATTACTCATTTTCAAAAAGAAGGAAAAGAAGCCGACATACATGAATTATGTATCTGGGTATTTCAAGAAAACCGGATTGCAAGAAGTTTTTATGAACATCACGGCTTTAAGCCGGATGGTAAAACACAAGTGCAGGAAATTTTAAAGGCTCCTGAAATGAGATATGTAAAAATAGTTTAAGAAATCTGCTCATGTAAAAAAAACAATTTCTTTAAAAGCTGAACTTTGTGCACTCTATGACTCGGTCGTTTCCTGCAAGGTCTTTATGAATTTGAACTTGAGGAAAACCTGCACTTCTAAAAATCTCGACAGCTTGGGCGGCATGGTATTCCCCTACTTCAACAAAAAGTTTTCCGCCGGGGTTTAAGCTTAAATAAGAGTTTTCTGCCAAGGGCGTAATTAACTCAAGCCCTTCAATGCCGCCGTCAAGGGCAAGGCGGGGTTCAGAGCGGCCGTCTTCTAAAAGACTTTCCGTAAGCTTTGACGGAACGTATGGCGGATTTGCAGTTATCAAATCGTAGCTTCGTTTTGCCTCCGGCACGCAGGGAAAAGAAAAATGCAGATCGGCTCTTACTGCAAGAGTCCTCTTATAAAGAGATTGAGGCAAAAGAGAATCCATATTCTTTTTACAAACTGTTAAGGCCTCCTCCGAAATATCCGCAAGAAGTAAAAAAAAACTTTTATCAAAATAACTTTGAGCTCTTTGCGGTTTATCAAAGGCGTCAGATGTTTGGCTTAAACTCTCATAAAGCTCAGCCGCAAGGGATAGACCTATACAACCTGAACCCGTGCAAATATCCAAAACAAAGAGAGGCTCATTTTTTTTTAACTTCTCCATTGCAAAATTTAAGGCATGTTCTACCAAGGTTTCGGTGTCGGGCTTGGGGATAAGCACATTTTCATTTACATAAAAAGTTCTCCCGAAAAAATCCTTTGTTCCGGTTAAATAGGCAATGGGGATACCTGAACTTCTTTTTTGAACAAAAGCTTCAAACTCATTCTTGTATGGTAAAAAATCAAAATCGGAATGAGACAATAACCATGAGCGCTCTTTTTTTAAGATATGGGCTATCAAAATATCGGCATCAAAGAGAGCCTCATTCCTTCCGTATCCGTTCCTTGTTAAAAGGTGCGAAGAAAGAAAGGAATGAGCAGCAAAAAGACGGGCATCCTTTACGGTAAAAAAAAGCATTGAGCTTTATTTATGCTCCAAGTGATGATCCGCTGCCTTCATCATTTCTTCGCGGGCGGCGATACAGAGGGCATCGATTAATTCGTTGAGAGTGCCCTGCATGACCGCATCCAATTTGTAAAGAGTTAAATTTATGCGGTGATCGGTTACGCGGTTTTGCGGAAAGTTATAGGTACGGATACGCTCGGAGCGGTCGCCGGAACCGACCTGACTTTTTCTGTTTTGAGCCCGTTCTGCCTGCTTTTTACTTTCTTCCAAATCATAAAGGCGGCTTCGCAAAACACGCATAGCCTTTGCCTTATTTTTAATCTGGCTTTTTTCGTCCTGACAAATAACAACAAGGCCGGTAGGTATGTGGGTAATGCGGACTGCCGAGTCCGTGGTATTAACACACTGACCGCCCGGGCCGCCTGCACGCATAACATCGATACGCAAATCCTCTTGATTGATTTCAATTTCGGTTTCTTCGGCTTCGGGCAAAACCGCAACGGTTACGGCACTTGTGTGAATCCGGCCTGAGCCCTCCGTTTCAGGAACACGCTGAACGCGGTGAACACCCGACTCATAGCGGAGACTTCCGTAAACATATTTTCCCGAAATGGAAAAGGTGATTTCCTTGTAACCGCCGAGCTCGGTTTCATTTAGGGATAAAACCTCGTACTTCCAGTTTTTCATCTCAGCATAGTGGGTATACATTCTAAAAAGATCGGCTGCAAAGAGGGCAGCTTCATCTCCTCCTGTACCGCCCCGGATTTCCATAATAATATTTTTTTCTTCCAGAGGATCGGGCGGAATTAAAAGCATCTTGAGATCGGCCTCGCTTTTTTCAAAGGCGGCTTCAAGAGAGTGCAGCTCTTCCCTCGCCATCTCTTTAAGTTCGGCATCGCTTTCTTCTTGAATGAGAAGTTTGGAATCTTCTATCTGCTTTTCGATAGAAAGATAGTTATCATATTCTTCCATCAATTTTGAAAGATAGGAGTGTTCCCTCATGGTTTCTTTATATTTTGCAACATCTTTGATAAGGTTAGGGTTTTCAACTTCTTTTTCAACTTCGGCAAGTCTGTTTCTTAAATTATCCAATCGTTCTTTCATAAAAATTCCTTGTTATTAAGAGATGAGTATAGCAGTTTTTAAGGAAAATGTATACAGGGATTACAAAATCATATTTTGCTAAACGTTTTTGAGATTTTTTTGGATTTTTATTTAACCGCAAAGACACTAAGGGCGCAAAGAAAATTTGATGGTGTTTTGATGACATATTATTTCATTTTCCTTGGCGTTCATCTTGGCGGTTTCTTTGAATCTACTCCGCCTATTTTTAAAAAGTCTATTCAAAAGCGGACTTTGAAAGATAGGCATTTGAAAAATTCTTTTAAGATTCGGGCAACTACAGGATATTCAACTATTAAAAGCAAATTAGAATATAAGCAAGGAAGTTTGTATTTCAAAGTTCCTTGCTTATAATTTATCAAAAGAACTTACTTCCTATTGGCTAGGGCAACGATTCTGTTCATTTCGTTATTGATGATCATGTAGCCTTCGTCAACGCCCATACCGGGTTTTGCAAGCTGTTGGGCGGCTCCGGCTGCAACGGAACAGTTTACGATAACCTCAGCTGAGCGGTTGGTTTCGTTACATGTTCCTCCGCAATAGGCACCTACACCCTTTTCTTTGCAGTAAAGGATAGCTTCAATCGTGTTATTGATTCCGCCAAGGTCGGGAGTTTTAATCTGAATCATGTGGCCTGCACGGTTATCGGCAAAGTACTGAATGTCTTCGAGGGTATTGCACCATTCATCGGCAACAAGCTCTACCTTTACGCCGTTATCGTCAAGGCTCTTTGTGAGGGCTGCAAGTACCTGCATTTGCTTTTCTCTGTCGCCCATGTCCATGGGGCCTTCGATTCTAAGTTTAAAAGGAGCGGCAGCTTCTTCCAATGTTTTAAGATAGGCCGTCATCTTGGGAACATCGTTATTTGTAAAGTCTCCGATTGTGCCGTATACGTCAATGTGGAAAATAGGATTATAGTTCTTGCAAGTTCTCATAGTTTCAACCCTGTTTTTAAGCCATTTAACATATTCCAAGAGCTTTTCGCCGTTTTTACCGGTTTTTTCTTCAACATTGTTAAAAAGACCGTGGGGGAGAACTTCTGCCTGCTTGATAATCATCTTATCGGCATTTAAGTAGCGGTCATCGCCGGACTGGGTAAAGATCGGGATTCTCTTTATTTGGCAGCCTGTCTTGTATTCTTTTACAACAACTTCGGCCATCGTTATGTGCTGGGATTTTGCAACGGCATCAAGAATAGCTTGAGATATGCCGTAGCGTAGAGCCGTGTGCATTCTTTTTCCGTTTACCTTGTGCTCCTCAAATGTCTTAGCCATTTCTCTGAAGTTTGTAATTTCTTTTCCTGCAAAGAGGGGCTTTATATCCTTTTCAATTACGGGAATAAAGTCCTTTGCCAAAAAGAGGGGATCGCGTCCGCCGGCTCCGGAATACTGTACGGCAGCACAGTCTCCATAAGCGACCTGTCCGTCTTCGAGAATAAACATAACGGAAATAGCTTCGCCTGCCTGTCTGATTGAGGTAAAGCCCTCAGTTACGGGTTTTCCCGTATAAAAAAATCCGCCATGACCTGCACCCATCTTGATAGCCTTTTGGTCATCAAAATAAAAACCTGTTTTGCCTTCTGCGCAAACAACATCAATAATTTTCATATTTAATACTCCTATAATTTTATCGTTTAGCCGGTCTTCCAACGAGAACACCGGAACTTACTGCATAAACGTCATCAACCGACATTTGGAAGTCAACTTCTCTGTTATCGGCCTTGGCCCTCTCTTCAAGTTTTCCCCTGTTAAAGTCGAGAATGTCCTTTGTAAATGGCAGATTTCCCGGCATTAGATAGCGGATACATCCGTCATTGTCTCTGGCAGGCATTACCTTTCCGGCATTGTACTGGGAAGGGGCAAATGGAATGTCGATTACTCCGGCTTCAAAGGCCTTGATAGTGCCTTCAACCAAGTCTCCGCCTCCTATCTCATAGACTCTGTCCATAATACACTTTGTTTCTGCCTTGATAAGCTCAATTTCTTGGGCGAGTATTCTTGAATCTGGATAACGCTGCCCCTTCAAAAGGTTTAGAACCATCTTGGTAGCCTTGATACCTCCTGCATTTGCTTCTTTTGTAGGAATACCGAAAGCTTCATGCGGGGTTTTAACGATTACCTTTGTAGCTCCGGAAAGAGCGGCAGTGGTACTTCCTAGGGAAATAAGACCGTAGGCTCTGGACTCATCGGCAGGGAAGCCTCCCATCCATTGATGGAAAACAGTGGTAATGCACATATCCTTGTAGCCGAATTTTTTCATGTAGTCCTTTGTAATTTCTCTTAAAGAAATAACGGCTGCAACGTCCTGTGTCATGTTTCCGCACATACCGTAACCTACGGTAATGCTCTTTACACCCTGCTCTGCGGCCAATAGAGCTTCGATAACGCCTACTGCAATAGCAACCGAAGGAGGAACGAGGGTTCCCGTAAGAGGGCCGAAGGGTTCTCTATTAAGGTGAACTCCGTTTTCTTCATAAAATCCTACGAGGCGGTCGGCATATTGCCAACACATTATACTGTGTTCGATTGAAACGGCCTTTGCATAGGGAACGTTGTAGCTTATACCTCCGCCTTCGTTAGAGGTATAACCTCCGGCGTGAATAATCTCTGAAAGAAGACGGGCATCGGGGGTTCCGTGTCTTGCCTGTAAGGGAAGATTTACGGCTTCTAAAACTTGACGGCAGGGACCTACACCCCAGTTTACAACAGGGAAACCGTTCATAAGAGAGCGGCCTGCTTTTTTTGAAGCTTCAATACCGGCCTCGCCTTCTTCATATCGGTTTTGACGCGTATAAGCGTCAATGGTACTCGGTAAAAAGTCGGCTCCGCCTTCATCCTGTAAAAACTGCAATAGGCTGATGTGTTCATCCAAAAGGGGAACACCGGCTCGCGGCTGGGCCGTAGTGATACCTTCTTTGTCCGCTTGTTCAAGTTTGATTGCAAAGTTTTTTTCAGGCGGGATCTTCTTTAAATAATCAATAGACTCTTTTAAGTCAACATCCTTTCCCGTGGGCCATGTTTGGAGAATTTCTTCTCGCATCTCCATAAACTCCCCCTCGGGTATTTTTTTATTTTTCCATCTCATACTCTTGCTCCTAAAGTATAGTACCCCATTGTATCACAAGGACTATATAGCTTCAAGAGGAGGAAATATGGTTTTTTAATTTAAACCTTTTTTATCTTTTTTCAACACAGCCTACATCGTCTTTTACTACCGACTTTTCATCAGCAGGAAGGGTTTTTATCTTAAATATAAATACGTAATACTTTGCCGCTATAACACAGGCTATTAAAATTCGGGCATAGAGTTTAGCCGAAAAATAAAAAGCGGCTGCAAGCATGATTGAGGCAAAGGAAAGTATGATAAGCTTATTTTTTAAAGTCATACCTTTTTTTTCGTAAAAACTTTGAATGTATTTTTTATGAAAAGATGAGCTCATAAACCATCGTTCTAGTCTTTCCGAGCCCTTAGCAAAGCATACGACTGTTACAATAAAAAAAGGTGTTGTCGGTAAAATAGGCATGATGATACCTATAATTCCAAGACCCAGACAAATAAAGCCCAACACAATCCAAAAAATATTTATTATCTTCATAATCCTCTCACCTCTAGTTAGTCGTAATTTACGTTATTTTTTTTACGGGCATCTTTTAAAAACTTTGTCAGATTTTTAGAAATGTCCAGCCCTAAGTCCTCGATTTTTTTAATAAATAAACGCTTAAAATCGAAAATATAAAAATCGGAGTCCACGCTCCTGCAAGGGGCGAGATGTATTCCCACTTGGCACTTAACATAGTCACCATTTCGGTAACATAAAAAAGAGTTGCTATTCCCAAACTGAATAAGATACTCATCAACAGGATATTCTTTTTAAATTTGCCGCCCAAAGAAATCGAAAAAAACAAGACTATAAAAATCGTAAACGGAAATGAAAAGCGCCTGTGATATTTTGAAAGGGCTTCATAATACGGAAGGCCGTTTTTTTTAAGAGCCGCTATAAATTCTTTTGCTTCCGAAATTCTCATTTCATCTACCGAGCTTAGATTTTTTTGAAAATTGGCCGGAGGCTCTGAAAGAATTATATTATCGGGAATAAGGTTTGAACGGCTTACAATATTTTTTTCATCAAATCGGTAAACTTCAGCACTGTCAGTAGTCCAGCGATCTTCACTCCAGACCATATGAGAGCTTTTAATAATCAACGACAGATTTCCGTCTCCATCACGGACTATTATATAGGCATTTGAAAGAGTTTGATCTTCTGCATTAAAATAATCGGCCGTGTATACAATTTTTCCGAGTTCGGATAAAATTACCAAATCCTGAGTATCCAAACTTTCTTCTTCTTGTAAAAGTTTTTTTGAAAGCTGCGTTTTTTCATAAAAATATTTTATAACCACATTGTCTTCAAAAAAAATCATCCCTACGGAAAAACAAAGCCCCAAAACCAAAAGGGGAAGAGTAAAACGGCCTAAAGATATTCCCGCCGAAAATATCGATGTAAGTTCATTTTGTGCATATAAATTTCCCATGGTGTAAGAGCCGGCAAAAAGAATTGCCAAGGGCACGGAATAAGCAATACATTTAGGAATGTAGAGCCACATAACTTTTACAATATCTTTAAACTGCGCTCCGTTTTGAAGATAGGCAACTACGTTGGCAAATAAGTCTCCCAACTGCAAAAGCAAGACAAAAAAAAGCATTGCTACAACGAAGGTCGGTATAAAAAGTTTAAGCAAGTATCTTTGAAGCAGCCTCATTTTAAAAACCTCTTTATTGCAATCACAGCCGTGCAAATAACCAATAAAACATTCGGAAACCACATTACAAGGGCTCCGTTTATATTTAGCCCCGACTCAAGGCAGAGCATTTGCCCCCCTATCAAAAAGGCCCAATAAGCAACTGAAATTAAAAGCCCCACTATAAAGCCCGTACTCTGATCATAGGTCTTACCGGCACGGCTTATAGCAAAAGCCAACAATACAAAAAAGAATGCCCCGAAGGGAACGGAAAACTTACGGTGAAGTTCCATAATATAGATATTCAAAAGACGAGGGCTCGTATCACCGGCTTCCTTTTTTTGCTTTATGTCTTTTATTAGATCATAAGAAGTCATCTTGTCGGGGCCTGCACTCGAAATAAACTTAGGGGCAACATCCTTTGCAAGAACATTGTAGGTTATACTTTCCCCATAGACAACATCAAATTTAGATCTATTGTTTAAATCGAGATTTAAAAGACGGGGATTGAGCATTTCAAGCTGCATGATAATCGATCTGTCGTTGGATTTTTTTACATCGGTTTTAGATGAAGATAAAAATCTTTTTGCTCCCCTCTGGCTTGAATCGATTATTAAAAGATCATGGATTGAATTATCCTTTATCAAGCCGGAAACAACTATCGAATTTTCATTACGCTTAACCGAATAAGACTCAAGTTCAAGGGCAGGAGTTGAAGAAGCAATATTGTAAAGCACCTCGTTAAATTTTATCGTCCCGCGCGGAATCAAAATATCGTTTGTTATAAACGAACCTACCGAAACAAAAACTCCTAAAGCAAAAACCGGAATCAAAATAAAAGAGGTTGAAATTCCTAAGGCATTCATCGAGATAAATTCATGGTCTGCCGAAAAGCGGCCCAAACACATGAGGGTTCCGATCAAGGCTGCATAGGGAGCTGTTGTAGCTATTATAAACGGAAGAGAATAAAACAAGAGCAATAAAACATCTTTTGTGGGAG
>CAJPPE010000040.1 GCA_905372345.1 uncultured Treponema sp.
AAACGATGCAGTTATCATCTTTATAACAGGTATACCCGACTATATGCAGGAAGGCTATGATGTCGAAGCCCTGCACTATCTTTTAAAACCTGTAAAAAAAGAAAAGCTCTTTGATTGCTTGGATCGAGCCTTAAAAAAACAGGATAAAGTTAAAGAAGAAAATTTTGTATTTTCCTGCGAAGGCCGTCTTACAACATTAAAGCAATCTGAAATTGTTTTTATAGAATCTATTTCGCATAATCTAAAAATAAAAACTTTAAAAAGCGAGTACATAACAAGGATGAATTTATCGGAGGCGGAAGAAAAGTTAAATTCCAAACTATTTGTAAAAACTCACAGAGCCTTTATCGCAAACCTGATGCACATAATGCAGCTTCAAAAAGACAAGGCCGTCCTTGCGGATAATAGTTTAATTCCGATAAGCCGCAGGGAATATAAAAATGTCAATACCCTCTTTATCGGATTTTTTACCCAAGGAGAAATCTGATGTTCATTTTTATACTTGTTTTAAGCTCAATCCTTTTGCTGTTTATACTTCTGTACTTTTTAATTAGAAGAGCCGTAAATAAGCATTTTGATGATTTTGAAAACGGCCTTATTAATAAATACTACGAGGATGTAGATTCCATCTATAAAAAAATGCGCGGCTGGCGGCACGACTTTCATAATCATATTCAAGTTATGAAGGCTTATCTTGAATTTAAAAACTATGATGAACTTGAAAGCTATTTAAACAATCTAACCGATGACTTGATTAAGGTAGACAGTGTAATAAAAACCGGAAACCTGATGAGCGATGCAATCTTAAATACAAAGGCAGCTATCGCTCTTTCCCATGATATAAAACTAAACATAAAAGCCTCCATTCCTCAAAACATAGCATTAAGCGATCTTGAACTTTGCGTAATAATAGGGAATCTTTTTGATAATGCCATTGAGGGAGCTTTAAGTCTAAAAGAAAAAGAGAAAAGATTTATAAGGGTGTACATAAGAAAATTAAACGACAACCTCTATATCTCGTTTACAAATTCTTGCGAAGGCCGCCGCAAAAAGATCCAAGGAAAATTTCTTACAACAAAAGAAGGTAAAGATCACGGCTTCGGCTTAGGTCGCATCGATGCAATAGTAAAAAAATATTCCGCCTTTATAAACCGCCAAAGCGAAGAAGACGCCTTCGCCGTCGAACTCATGTTTCCGCTTCTTTTGAATACTAACCAGCAGTTTTTAAAATAGGCGGAGCAGATGCCGGGAACTTAGCCGAAAATAAAGCGGAGACGTATTGGTACTTTTTAGTAAAATTGATTTCTGAGGTAAGCGTCTTTTATTTATTCCGATAATGTGATATGATGGTACAGGTTGGATTTTAACCTAACTTTTTTCGCAAATTGATATTTGCTGCAAAAATTTTTTATAGGAGGTTTATTTATGAAACCAACTCTTTTAGTTCTAGCTGCCGGAATGGGCAGCCGATATGGAGGAGTAAAACAAATAGCCGCTGTCGGAAGGCATGATGAAACCTTATTGGATTATGCCGTTTATGACGCTATGAATAACGGCTTTGGAAAGGTTGTCTTTATAATTAGGGAAGATATTGAAAACGATTTTAGAGAGCGTTTTTTTAATAGAATTGCACGCAATTGCAATGCCGATTATGTATTCCAATCTATGGACGGGTTTTTGACCGATGAGCAAATAAAAAGGGCTGTCAACCGGAAAAAACCTTGGGGAACAGCTCATGCTATTTTGTCTGCGGAGTTAAAAATAAATGAACCATTTGCTGTTATAAATGCCGATGACTACTACGGCCGCTCCGCTTATAAAACGATAGCAACCCATCTTTCAACCCTATCAAATGATTCCACGGAACATGCTATGGTCGGTTATATCTTGGATAAAACCTTGAGCCGCTCCGGTTCCGTTTCGAGAGGGGTCTGCCAAGTAGGAAACGGTTACCTTATCGGAATAACCGAACACAAGGATATTGCATACAAAAAAGAAGGTTCAGTCGAAAAGATTATTTCCGAGCATGAGGGAAAGAACTTTGAATTTTCAGGCAAGGAAACCGTTTCGATGAACCTATTCGGCTTCTCTCCTAAAATTTTCGATTTTATGAATGAGTATTTTAAAGACTTTATCCATAAATATGCAGAAAGTGAAAAAGCCGAATGTCTTTTGCCTGAAGGTGTAGGAGCAATGATGAAAAAGGGCTTAGGTAAGGTTAAGGTTTATACTACCACCGAAAGATGGTTCGGAATGACCTATCCCGAAGACAGAGAAATTGTTAAAAACGAACTTGAAAATAAGGTAAAAGAAGGCTACTATCCCGAATTCCTGTGGAGGTAATTTCTTTCCGCCAAGGCCTTTTCAACTTCGGGTGCAAAAAGAGCAAAGTCGTATTTTGCAGGATCTTCGGGACAAAATTCCCTGAGGCGTTCCGTTATTTCTTCTACGGCTTTGCGGTCGTTTTGTTTGCGGGTTAAAAGGCCTAGAGCTCTTCCCCTTCGGGCACAGTGAACATCCAAAGGGAGGTAGAGCTCAGACGGTTTAACGCTTTTCCATAAACCAAAATCGACTCCCTTCTCCTGAGACCTTACCATCCAGCGTAAAAACATGTTCAGCCTTTTTGCTGCAGAGCCGCCTTCCATATCGGCTATATGCTTTGTATTATGCGAATCCATGTTTTTGATAAATCCTTTTCTAAATCGGCTCATCCTGCTTATCAAAGGTTCACCATGATTTTTAGCTTTAAATAATTCTTCAAAATTTGAGCCCGATAAATAAATGCGTCTTATAGCCTTTGCTATGGCTAGGCTGTCTTCTCCGTTTAGGGTGCGGTGATAAAAAGTGTTTATTATTTTTAGTTGAGCCGGTGTACTTTGAGTTAAAAATGCATGAGGCTGATTGTGTAAAATGTCCATCAGTTTATCCGCACTTTTTAAAATCGCGGTTCTATTTCCCCATGCAAAAATGGAAACAAAAAAGCCTGCAATCTCTATATCTTCTTTTTTAGAAAAACGGTGCGGAATACTTATAGGATCGGCAGGTATAAAGGCCGGTTTTTCGTATTTTACTACGAGGCGGTCAAGAGTTTTTTTTAGGTCTTTAAATTGAGAGGTCATTATATCTTTATCTTAAAATTTGTTTTTAAAAGTTTAATAAGGTCCAACCATCGGGGATCGTGGGTGTCGGCAAGACCCAGATCGGAAACAAAATCGCCCCTCTCTTTAAAAAACCAGTGAATAAGGTTGAGCCTTATCTCATTCTCATCCAGTTTAGCATTTACGATTTTTAGAATACTGAAAAGTTCATCTGCATTGATCAGCTTCCATTTTCCGCCGCTTATTATGTGGTAAACGGAACCGTCGCTTGCTCTTTCAATCCTAAAATCTTTTTTAGGCTGTGCTTTTTTTACGCTGACGGTTTTGGCTCTTTTTTCTTCTATTGCCTGCAAGTCTTCTTCAAGAGCTTCTACCTGCATATTATATAAGTGAACGCGAGCCTGTTCTATTAAAAACAAGAGGCCTTCAGCATCCATTTGCTTTGTGAGCTCCGCTAATTCGGTAACGAGTTTTTTTTCGGCCGCCGATTGTTTATAGGCGGAAATAGTTTTTTTAGCCGGGACCTTTGTTGTTTTTTTTGCAGCGGCTTTTGTCGGTGTTTTAGCCTTTTTTGTAGTTTTTGTTTCACTTGCTTTTTTTGCCATATCATCCTCCAATTTTTCCGGTTTAAGAGTTTATCTTTTTATATAGCATGTCCAAATCATCTTTTGAAAAGTATGATATTTCGACAACTCCTTTTTTTAAGTTTCCCTTTATTTGAACCTTTGTCCCTAAGGAGTTTATAAACTGCTGTTCAATATCTCGTAATTCAAAATCATCGGTAGAAAGCGATTGCGTTTCTTTTTTTTGTTTTTTTGTTATGCGGCCGATTCCCGAATTAAGATCGGCGGCCATTGACTCGGCTTCGCGTACCGATAATTCCGATTCTAAAATTCTTGAAAAAAGAATTTTTTGATCGGCAGGATTTACTATGGATAGTAGAGAACGTGCATGACCAGCCGTTATTTTATTTACCCGCAAAGCATCTTTCATTTCTTCCGGCAGCTTTAATATTCTTAAACTGTTTGTAATTGCCGACCGGCTTTTGCCGACCCTCTTTGCAAGTTCTTCTTGGTTTATGGCGGCCAGTTCCATAATCTCTTGGTAGGCAAGGGCTTCATCGATTGCGTTTAAGTCTTCCCTCTGAATGTTTTCGATAAGGGCTACTTCCAGTTTCTTTTTTTCTTCAAAGCTGCGTAGGATTACCGGAACCGTTTCCAAGCCTAAGCTGATGGCCGCTCTTGTGCGCCTTTCTCCGGCTATTATAAAATAACCCTTGTCCTCATGTTTTTCGGCTACAATCGGCTGAATTATTCCGTGTTCTTTTATTGATTCTGCAAGTTCGCTTATTTTTTCTTCATCAAAGGTTTTTCGAGGCTGATACGGATTCGGCTGCAGCAGTTTAGGGTCAATATTGATAATTGAGTCTTCGGAAATATTCAGTGATTCCTGAATTACATGATTTGCCGGTTGTTCTTCCAAGAGGGCATTGAGGCCCCTTCCTAATGCCGATTTTTTAGCCACGGTTCAGTACCTCATTTGCAAGTTTTTCGTAACTTTTTGCTCCCGTACATTTTGCATCATAATTGCAAATCGGAATTCCATGTGATGGGGCTTCGGATAATCTTACATTCCGCGGAATAATAGTCGAAAAAACCTTATCTTTAAAATATGAGGATACCTGCTGTACAACTTCTTGAGCAAGATTGGTTCTTGAGTCGAACATGGTAAAAAATATTCCGCCTATTTCAAGAGAAGGATTAAGGCTTTGCTGTACCCTTTGAACTGTCTGTAAAAGGAGGGTTAAACCTTCAAGGGCAAAATATTCGCATTGGAGCGGTATGTACACTTGATCGGCTGCCGTGAGTCCGTTTAAGGTTAAGATGCCCAAAGACGGGGGGCAGTCGATTAAAATATAGTCGTATTCGTTTTTTACGCTTTCGATAATATTTTTAAGATAGAATTCCCTGTCGGCTTCGTCTACAAGCTCTACCGTTGCACCTGAAAGGTCTATCGAAGCCGGGATTGCCGATAAGTTTTTTACCGTAGTAGGGTAGATGGTATTTTTTATTGAGGTCTTTTGGGCAAGGGCATCATAAACGGTCGGCCGTTTTTTTTGAATACCGACACCGGAAGACATATTCCCCTGAGGGTCAAAGTCTATTAGAAGAGTCTTTTTTCCTGTCAGTGCGATGTAAGCACCCAAATTAATTACGGAAGTCGTCTTTCCGACCCCGCCCTTTTGGTTTACAAAAACAAATGTTTTTCCCATAATGCTTCATTATACATGATTTTTAATATTTATGTAAGGGGTTTTTAGCCGTTGACATAAGGCTTTAAAGAATAGTAGAATAATTCTTATAAAAATAAAAAAGGAATATTATGGTTTATTTTGTAGGGGCAGGTCCGGGGGATCCGGATTTAATTACAATAAAAGGGCGTAAGCTGATTGAAAAAGCCGATATAATTATTTATGCGGGCTCTTTGGTTTCAGCGGAGCATCTCACATTTGCAACGCCTAATTGTAAAACTTATAATTCGGCTTCAATGACTCTTGAAGAAGTTATCAAAGTTATGGAGGAAAACCGCAATGCTCTGATTGTGAGGCTTCACACCGGCGACCCTTCAATTTATGGGGCTGTCAGGGAACAGATGGATGAACTTGATAAACTCAGGATAGACTATGAGGTTATCCCTGGCGTGAGCTCTTGTACGGCTGCGGCGGCGGCAATCAAAAAAGAGTTCACCCTTCCCGATGTAAGCCAGACAATTATTCTAACCCGTATAGAAGGCCGCACACCCGTTCCTCAGGAGGAAAAGCTGGCAGCTCTTGCAGCACACAAGGCCTCGATGGCGATTTTTTTGTCGGTGCAAAATATAGAAAATGTAGTTGCAGAACTTCTTAAAGGCTATAAGGATGAAGCTACCCCCGCTGCCGTAATTTACAAGGCGACTTGGGAAGATCAAGAAATAATAACAGGCACCCTCGGCGATATTGCTCAAAAAGTGAAGAAGGCCGGTATAAACAAAACGGCACAAATCTTGGTAGGGAATTTTATTGCAGGAGATTATAAAAGGTCTCAGCTTTACAATCCTAAATTTTCTCACGAATTTAGAAAAGCGGAAAAATGAAAAAAATAGCAGTTTATTCCTTCACCGAAAAAGGAAATTTATTGGGAGAAAAATTATCAGGCTTGGAAGATGATTTTATAATCGATCATTTTTATAATGCAAAAACAGCTGGAGGAATCCGCTCCCTTATTCCCGATGATTTTAAAAATCGGGATGCTCTTATTTTTATTTCTTCTACCGGTATTGCCGTCCGCATGATAAAGGATTACATAAAGGATAAAACCCAAGACCCTGCGGTGCTTGTAATCGATGATTTGGGGCGTTTTGTAATTTCGCTTTTGTCGGGTCACTTGGGCGGGGCCAATGCTCTTACCGAAAAAATTGCAAAGGCTCTTGGGGCAGTGAGTGTAATTACAACGGCTTCCGACGGCCGGAATATAGAAGCCGTCGACTTGTTTGCTCAAAAAAACAATTATGCTATTTTATCTATGGAAGATGCAAAGGTAATTACCTCCCTCATGGTAGACGGAAAAGCTATAGGCTTTTGTTCCGAAGATAAGGCAGCTCCGATAGATTATCCCCATCTTTTTATTTTACAAGAAAAAGATTTTAATTCGCACTTAAAGGCTTTAACCGAAGAAAAAAAACTCGAAGGTCTTATCATCGTTTCAAATAAAAAAAGAGAAACCGTATCGGCTTTAAGCCGGTTTTTGCCCATCGTTCACTTGGTTCCTAAAAATTTAAACTTAGGGATAGGCTTAAAAAAAGGAGTGGATAAAGAAACCGTTGCCGAGGCGGTAAAAAAAGCCCTCGATTCAATAAACAAGGATTTAATAGCCGTTAAAGCGATAGCTTCGATAGACTTAAAACAAAACGAAAAAGGCTTGCTTGAATTTGCAAAAGAATTAAAAATAAGCCCCGTCTTTTTTTCTAAAAGCCAAATAGAACAAATAGAAGATAATTTTGAAAAGTCTGAGTTTGTAAAAAAGACCGTCGGAGTTTACAATGTTTCGGCCCCTTCCGCCTTCCTCCTCGGAGGCAAAATAATTTTAGATAAGTTTAAACACGAGGGCGTAACCGTTTCGGTCGCGGAAGAATAAAGAATAAGACGGCTCTTTTCAAAATCATAGATAATCTGATATAATATCCTGCCGATGGAAAAAGATAAATGGAATGCTTTTTGTAAATTTAAAAGCGAGTATAAAAACGAGTGTATGCATTACCTTGATATTTTAGGGTATAAATATAAGGAACCTTCTTTAGAAAACTGTGCCGCCCAATCTTTTAAAAAAGAGAATGCTTCATTTTTTAAGGAGGGCTTGGCTGTGCTTCAAGAAGAGGCGGCTTTAGCGGGTAAAACGCCTCCCTATCCTGTAGAAACTCCGATTGTGTATAATCATGCTTGGGATTCGATTAGTCAATATGATGAAATTAAGCTCATCGTTATAGGCGATAATCCGGGGAAAAATGAGCAGCTTCATAAAAATCAAAAATATCTTGTGGGTCTTGCAGGAAAGATTGCAGATAACTTCTTTAAAAAAAATCCCTCGTTCGGAATCGATTTTAGAAAAAATGTTATCATCCTAAACAAAACGCCCATTCATACGGCAAAGACAAAGCAGCTGGATTATATTTTAAAAAAAGATGCGGACGGTTCTTTTAAAAAATTTTATGAAGAGTCTCAAATTTTTACAGCTCAAAAAACGGCTGAGCTTCAAAAAAAACTGGGCTGCCCAATTTGGCTTGTGGGCTACAGCGAGCTTAAGCCCCGATGTTTATTTTATGCTTATGCAAATGAGATGAAGAATTTATATGCGGATAAAAAAGAACCGCAAATTTTTCTTTATCAGCACTTTTCTATGAACAGATTTTTGATTGACCTAAAAGATAATTATGACCAAAGTCTCAGCCTTGAAGAAAACTTATCTCTTTTAGGAATAAAGCATCGAAATGAAATTCTACATTTTTAATACGGAGGAGCTTGGAAACTTATGACTGTAAATTCAAAACCGGTTGTAAATCTAAAATCGGTATTTTCAGATAAATCTTTTTTAAAAAACTTATTTATAATTGCCGTGCCTATAATATTGCAAAATTTTATAAGCTCCTTTGTAAATATTTTAGACACGATAATGATAGGCCGTTTGGGCACTATTGAACTTGCAGCCGTAGGACTTGGCAATCAGTTGTTTTTTTTATTGAACTTGATTTTGTACGGCATAGGTTCGGGCGGCATGGTCTTTACCGCTCAATTTTGGGGCAAAAAAGATTTTAACGGCTTACAAAAAACCTTTGCCCTTTCTCTTATCGTTGCAGTTTTTTTCAGTGCTCTCTTTACCTTGGCCTGCACTATTTTCCCAAAAGAAATTTTATCCCTCTATTCAAAAGATGCGGCCGTAATTGAAAAGGGAGTAGACTACCTCGGCATTTCGGCATTTTGCTTTTTGCCCTTTGCGGTAAACTTTATTTTTATGATTACCCTCCGTTCTATAGAAAAGGTAAGGGTAGCGGTTGGGGCAACGCTCGTTTCACTTTTTGTAAACCTTATACTGAATGCCGTTTTGATTTTCGGTTTGTTGGGCTTCCCCGCACTCGGAGTTAAGGGGGCGGCTATTGCAACGGTGGCTTCCAGAGTCGCCGAGCTTATCATTCTTTTTTCCGTAACAAAGAAAAAGAAATATCCCATACTCGGAAAACTCAAAAATCATTTTGACTTTGATTTTAAATTTATAAGACAATACTTTGCGATAGTTATGCCGGTTCTAATAAACGAATCTTTGTGGTCTTTAGGTATTACCTTTCATCATAAGATATTTGCAGGAATCGGCACTTTTGCATATACCGCGTTCAATATAACCGTTACGGTTTCAATGTTGACATGGGTTATTTTTATAGGCTTCGGAAACGGAGTCAGCGTTTTAATAGGGAAAAAAATCGGAGAGAGAAATTACGATGAGGCAAAAACTTATGCGGCAAAGGTTTCAATCTTTGTGCCCTTTGTTGCCGTTTTTGTCGGTGCTATGCTAATTCCGATTTCGTATTTGACTCCGATTTTCTTTAATGTAGAAACAGTAGTCTTACAGACCGTTATGAAGCTTTTTATAATTTTAGCCTGTTGTTATCCCTTAAAAGCTTTTAACATGTGTATGCTTGTCGGTATTCTAAGAGCGGGAGGCGATACCCGTTTCGGTATAATCTGCGATACGGCGGTTATGTGGTGTGTTTCCATTCCTCTGGCATATTCTTTGTCGGTTTATACTTCTATTCCGGCATGGGGAATTTATATTTGTCTTTTTAGCGAAGAACCTTTTAAGTCACTTTTAGGTCTTTGGCGTATCAGGTCAGGTAAATGGCTCCGCTCGGTTACGGATT
>CAJPPE010000041.1 GCA_905372345.1 uncultured Treponema sp.
AGGAGGGCTCCACGGTAAGTTTATGGGGAGCCGACTATAAAATCAAAATACTGCACGCCAAAAAAAATGCAAGCGTCGCAGTCGATGATGATTTTATCTATTTAAAAGAACCTTCCGGAGCGGATCCCAAAAAACGGCCTTCAATTTTGAACCGCCTTTATAAAAAAGAATTGGAGCTTTATGTAGAAGAAATCTTGCCCTTTTGGGAAGCTAAGATAAAAGAATCCGCCTCCGAGATAAAATACAGGGATATGAAAAGCAAGTGGGGCTCCTGTAATTCTTATACGGGCATAATTACCTTAAACACAAAACTTGCAGCCCTTCCTTGCGAATGTGCCGAAATGGTGCTGGTGCACGAGTTTGTTCATTTTAAAGAAAGGCTCCACAACGACCGTTTTAAGCGATATATGACCAAATATCTTCCCGACTGGAAAGAAAGAGTGAAGTTGTTGAATTCGGAAGATTATTAGCAAAATGGGTCAAAGATCAAAAATGTGCATCTTTGTGCATTTTTCAGATAATGTGAATCCACTTCAGTCTATGGCAATTTTTGAATCAGCCTCTTGTAAATAGGCGAGGCAGATACAAGGCACGAACAAAAAACACCCGCACTCGTGCATATTTTATAGAACCTCTGAATTTGCTTAAATCATTTGTTTTTAATACTTAACTAAAGAACGGACTTAAACCTTGCACAATAGTCTGGGTTCTTAGGGCGGAGCCCTAAGCAGCGCGAGGAAAAGGGATGGGGTTATAGGGGAAGGGAAAAACCCCTGCTCTGAACGGGGGTTTGTCCTTTCCCCTAAATTATTTATAAGAGTATGGATAACAACATAATATCCGAAGGCCTAATCCCCCTAATCCGGCTTGCTTGCCCTATGGTTTCGGGGCGTACTTCTTTTAGGCGGGCTCGTGACTCGGTAGAAAGGCCGGAAACGGCATCATAGTCAAAGTCAGCAGGAATTTTAGTGTTTTCCATACGTTTCACTTTGGCTATCTTTCTGTTTTGAACGGCTATGTAGTGTTCATACCTTATTTCAAGCTCGGCCGATTCTAAAAGTTTTGCGCTGTAATCCTTGGAATTTTCATCTATTGAGCATATACATTCAAGGGAAACCTGAGGGTCATGGAGGGCATCGGCAAGGCTCTTCCCGATATGGTTTTTAAGTTCGGGATTTTTTGCAATGAGCTCCCTCGTAATCTTTATATCCTTCCATAGCGATATTATTCTTTCTCTGGTTAAAAGCTTTTCCTTTAGGCGGTCAGAAGCCTCCTTGGTTTGAAGCCCTATTTGATAAGCCCTTTCCGTAAGTCTTTCATCGGCTGTGTCATGCCTGAGGTTCAGTCTGTACTCTGCACGGGCCGTAAACATTCGGTAAGGCTCATCCACTCCCTGAGTTACAAGGTCATCTATCATAACGCCTATGTAGGCCTCATCCCTCTTTAGTACAAATGGAACATATTTTTCATCTTTAAATTTTAGAGAGCGTGAAAAAAGGGCTGCGTTTATACCGGCGATTATGCCCTGACCTCCGGCTTCTTCATAGCCTGAGGTTCCGTTTATCTGCCCTGCCAAAAAGAGGCCTTCAATCCGCCGTGTCTGAAGATCCGATGAAAGCTGGATCGGCGAAACATAGGCATAGTCTACGGCATAGGCCGGGCGGGTAATTATTACCTCCTTAAAGCAGGGGATGGTTCTTATCATTTTGTCCTGCACATCTTCGGGAAGTGAGGAAGAAAGCCCGTTTATATAAAGCTCTTCCGTGTTTAAACCTTCCGGTTCTATGTAGACATGGTGGCGATCCCGTTCGGGGAATTTTTTAATTTTATCTTCGATGGAGGGGCAGTAGCGGGCTCCAGTCCCTGTGATTTTGCCCGAAAAAAGGGCGGCCCTGTGAAGGTTTTCCCTTATTATATCATGGGTTTCCTGATTGGTATGAGTTATATAGCATTTTGCATAGGGCCTATGTATTTCTGCATTTGAAAAAGAAAAGGGCCGCATAATCTCATCGGCTTCCTGCTCTTCGGTAAGGGAAGAATCAAAGGAGCGGCGGAGGATACGCATGGGTGTTCCCGTTTTAAGCCTGCCCACTGTAAAGCCCTTCTTTGCAAGGGCGGGGCCGAGGCCTATGGCTGCTCTTTCGCCAAGCCTTCCGTCGGGAGATTCGTATTCGCCTATGTAAATCTTGCCTTCCATAAAGGTGCCGGTTGCAAGGACTACCGCCTTAGCCGAAAATTCCCTTCCTCTTTCCGTCTTTACATATTGAACACTTCCCTTTTCTACATAACCCGATTCATTTGTTTTTGAAGAAACTATATCGATAACGGTGTCCTGAAAAACATGGAGGTTCTTTTCAAGCTCTATTGCGTGCTTTGCCAGTTGAGAATAAAGGAATTTGTCGGCTTGAACCCTCGGTGCTTGAACTGCCGGTCCTCGGCTCTTATTTAAGAGCCTGTACTGAATCATCGAAGCATCTGCGAGTTTCCCCATCTCGCCGCCGAGGGCATCTATCTCGCGGACTATGTTTCCCTTGGAGATGCCGCCTATCGAAGGGTTGCATGAAAGGCGGCCCGCGCTGTCGAGAGTCTGGGTAATCAGCAGGACAGCTTCCCCCATTCTGGCGGAAGCTAGAGCAGCTTCAATGCCCGCATGTCCTGCTCCTACGACGATTACATCATAATCGGAAAATCTATACATTTTCTTGTAAAACTCTTATTTGTAAAATTCTGCAAAGGCCTTTGTAATATATTCCTGATCTTCGGTGCCTCCCAATTCCCGCACCGAATGCATACCCAAGATGGGGTTTCCGATATCTACACTCTTTATGTTAAGGTTAGAAACGGAAATCGGGCCTATCGTCGAGCCGCCGGCCATATCGGAGCGGTTTACGAAGTTTTGGCATGGAACCTTCGCCCTTGCACAGATATCCCTAAATATTGCAGCCGATATACCGTCTGTAGTATAGCTCATAGAAGCGGCTACCTTAATTGCAGGCCCCTTGTTCATAAGCGGGAAGTTTGTAATATCGTTTTTTTCCGTATAGTTGGGATGAAGGGCATGTGCCTGATCCGCAGAGATTAAAAAGGACTTTGCCAAGGCTTTTTGCAATTCTTCAAAGGCATTTCCCTTTGAGGTACTTACGATTATTCTTTGCAATGTATCGTGGAGGAAGGGGCTGCCCGCTCCTTGGGCTGTCCTTGAGCCGACTTCTTCATTGTCAAAGATAGCTGCAACCTGCACAAAATTTGAAGGGAGGGCATCGCCTAGGGCATCGATGGAGGCACAGGCCATTCCAAGGTTGTCTATTCTTCCTACAGAAAAGAACTCATCGTTTGCTCCGATAAAGCAGCCGGGCTGTCTGTCATAGAGGTAGAGGTCAAAGTCTAAAATCTTGTCAACCGTTACTCCGGCTTCTTCGGCTATAAGGTTTATCAAAAAGCCCTTTTCTTCAAGTTTTTCGTTTATTAAAGCGATTAGGGGAAGGGTGTCTTTTTGTTTGTTGAATTTATAGCCGTCGTTTACCTCCCTATTCATGTGAATGGCAAGGTTCGGAATTGTCAAAAGGTTTTTATCAAAGTTGATAAGTTTTACTTCAGGTTTTAAAAGATCGCCGGTTTTTATGATAACCCTTCCTGCAGCCGAAAGGGGCCTGTCAAACCATGTTGAAAGGATTACCCCTCCGTAACCTTCGGTGTTTAGTTTTAGATAGTGATTGTTTACCTTAATTTCGGGATTGGGTTTTATGCGAAAAGTAGGAGAATCGCTGTGGCTTCCTACAATCCTAAAACCGTTTTCGGCATTGCCGGACTTGGGCATTTGCCATGCTATTAAAGCACTCCCGTTATTTGTTACAAAATATCTTCCTTGAGGCTTTAACTCAAATGTGTCTTCTCTGTTTAAATGAACAAAGCCCTTTGCTTCTAAAAATTCGCCTGCATTTTTTATTGCATGGTAAACCGATGGGCTCTTGTCGATGAACTTCATCAACGCTTCCGCTTTTTTCATATTCTAAGCTCCTTATTCTAAGATATTGAGGATTATATCAGAATATGGAATTCAAGGCAATGCGTTCCCTTACAAAAATGCTTTAAGTGCGGTATAATTCAATCAATATCTACTATAATTAATTATGGAAAAATTGTTTAAAATAACCCTTTGCAACGACTATGCTTTTAAACGTGTATTCGGCACTGAAGAAAACAAAGTTTTCTTACAGGACTTGCTGGAATGTACCTTAGATATAAGAAAAAGAAACCCTACAACTGGCTAAGATTTATCGAACCCGATGATGAGGATTTGTGTATTATGCTGGCACAAGAATTATCTATGATGGCAAAGGCCAATGCAACGATAAAAATAATGGAAATGAGCCCGAAAGAAAAGTGGCTTTATGAAAACCGCAGGCATCCATGGCGATGAAAAATGTACTCTGGATATACATTTCCCAACCGGCACGGATGCGGTGGTTTAAATCAGTCCTGCAAAGCCTCCGAAGGCCATGGAAAGAAGGGCTGCCGCTATAAAAAGAATGGGCGTTCCTTTTAAGAATTTCGGAACAGGGGCATTATCTATTCTTTGCCTTAAACCTGCCAAAAGCAGGAGCGAAATCATAAAGCCTAAGGCCGAACCTGCCGCATGAACAAGGGCTTGTACAAATGTATAGCCTTCATCAATGGCATCGATTGTAACGGCAAGGATTGCACAGTTTGTCGTAATCAGGGCCAAGTAAACACCCATCGAGCTGTAAAGGGCAGGAGCCGCTTTTTTTAGATAGAATTCTACCAGCTGAACCAAGCTTGCAATTACCAAGATAAAGATAAGGGTCTGAAGGAATTCGAGGTTTCCTATCAATACATAATTGTATATGGGATAGGTTACGGCTGTTGCCAAAAGAGTAACAAAAACTACGGCCCAGCCCATGCCTACCGATTTTTTTACGTCGGAGGACATTCCTATAAAGGGGCAAAGGGCTAAAAAGCGCATTAAAACTACATTCTTTACAAGAATTGCAGAAAGAAAAATACTAAGTGTTTCGGGCATTTTTTTACTCCTCCTCTTTTTTAGCTTCCGGCTCGGCTTGCGGAGCAGGCTGGCTTTGAATCTTCTTTTTAGGTCTTTCTAAAAGCATTTTTGCAAATAGGTTTATCGAAATCATAATCCCGAATACAAAAAAACCGCCGGGTGCATTTGCAAAAAAGCGTATGTGATAGGCTTCGGGTATAAACACATTTCCTGCCAAGGCTCCAGATCCTAAAATTTCTCTTATAGCCGAAATAAGCACAAGCACTATCGTATAACCGACTCCCATTCCCAGAGCGTCCAAAACGGATTTTCCGGGGCTTTCTTTTGAAGCAAAGGACTCAACTCTTCCCATAATAATACAGTTTACAACAATCAGCTTAATAAAAAGCCCCATTGCATCCGAGAGGGCAGGGGTATAGGCCTGCATCAAGAGGTCTACAATAGTCGTAAAAGAAGCTATTACTATGATAAAAACCGGAATTCTTATATCCTGAGGAATTAATTTTCTAAAAATACTTATAATCAACTCACTCATAACGATAACAAAGGTCATTGCAAGACCCATTCCAAGGCCGTTTAATACGTTGGTTGTAACGGCAAGGGCCGAACAAAGACCTATCATCAGTACTAAAAGAGGGTTGCTTTTTATAATCCCGTTTGTGAAAATGTTTAAGTTTTTCATTTATTTTCCCTCCTCCAAGTTATTTTTGGTCATATATTCTATTGCCGTAACGGAAGCATCTTTTACGATGGCTGCAACACCCCTGGAGGTTATCGTAGCTCCTCCGATTGCGTTTATATCGGCATTTACTTCAAAGGCCGAATCAAGAGCCTTTCCGTTAAACTGTCCCGCAAAGGGTTCTTCCGCAGCCTTGCTTCCTAAGCTGGGCGTATCGGTAAGCTCTAAGAATTCTATCTTGCGTATTGTTTTGTTTAGGTCCATAGCTATCAATATGGTTGCACTTGCATAGGTGGGACCCTTAGCGGTTATGGTAAGACCTACCGTTTTTCCGCCGTTTACTGCCGTATAAGCATTTAAAAAAGAGGTTTTATTTAAGCCTTCTGGGATTTCCGCACTTATTTCTTTAAAGTCTTCAGCTTCAGGAAAAACGGCCTTTAAAGCCCTGTTTGTCTTTTCTGCCTTTGCTTCAGCAATTTGCGGGGCTGTAAAGTTGTAAACTGCTGCAAGGGCTAAACATGCTATGACCGCATAGGCTGAAAGGGTAAGGGCTAACTTTATCATCTGTTTCATTTTGCAGCCTCCTTGTTCTTTTTGGGCGGTTTTACATATCCGTATTTTACGGGTATAATTTTATTTAAAAACGGAACTACGGCATTCATTATAAGAATACTGTACATAACGCCTTCGGGCATACCTGAAAATAAGCGGATAAGGCCGGTTATAAGGCCGCAGCCTGCTCCGAAAAGAAGTTTACCTTTTGGCGTTACGGGGCTTGTTACATAATCGGTTGCCATAAAGACGGCTCCGAAGGCTAAACCTCCCGAAGTCAAGGTTAAAATAGGATTGATACCTCCGATTGCGGTAATTGCAACGGCTGTTACCATCATAGTAACGGGCGTTCTCCAGTCGATAACCTTTTTAAAGAGAAGATATGCAAAACCTAAAAGAATCAAGAGTATGCTTGTTTCGCCTATACAGCCTGCATGGTTTCCCAAAATAAGCTGAGTATAAAGGTCTGTGCTTGAGCCCAAATTTAAAGTTTTGGCTATTTCGGATGCACTCAGTGCAATGCCTTCTTTTGCGTTTATGAGCTTTAGAGGCGTTGCCGTACTCATTGCATCAAAAAAAGAATTCCCCGGCTGTATCCAGCTGGTCATTGCTCCCGAAAAGCTTACAAACATAAAGGCTCTTCCTACCAAGGCCGGGTTAAATACGTTTGCACCAAGTCCTCCGAAAAATTCCTTGCCTACAACTATTGCAAAAAGACAGCCTAAAATAAGCATCCATATCGGAAGATTCGGCGGAATTACAAGGGCTATCAAAAGACCTGTAATTACTGCTGAAAGGTCTTTTACTCTTATATCCAGATTACATATAAGCCTAAATAAGCTTTCAAAACCTACACAGCAAAGAACCGAAACTATGATTCTAACCAAGGCCGGTATCGAAAAAAGATAGATTCCATAGGCTGTCAGGGGGAGCAGGGCTATAATTACATCCAGCATTAATGTTTGAGTCTTCACCGGTGTTACAACATGGGGTGCCGGAGACATAAAAATTTCGTTTTTATCCGATTCTGCCATTATTTGCCTCCTTCTTCGGTTTTTTTAGCCTCAGACTCTTGTTTTTGAGTTTCAGCTGCTTGTTTTTCTGCGGCTGCGGCCTTTGCGGCAGCTTTGGCCTCTCTTTTTTGTTTTTCTTCCCTTGCTATCTGCTTGCCGACCTTAAACCTTTGAACAAGTTTGATACGGGCAGGGCAGGTATAAGCACAGGTTCCGCATTCTACGCAGTCCAAAAGACCGCAGCGGATTGCTTCTTCGGTATTTCCTGCTTTTAAGGCTCTAACGATTAAAACGGGAGAAAGGCGGCAGCTGCATACATCAATACACTTACCGCAGCCTATACAGGGGCTTTCTTCTTCAAGAGAAACTTCTTCCTTTGTTAAAAAAAGCACTCCTGATGTGTTTTTTTGAATGGGAAAGTCGGCGTTTTTCATAGCAAAGCCCATCATTGGGCCGCCTGAAACTATTTTTACAACTCCGGGTTTAAGGGAAACTACGCTCGGAATAAGGTCGCCGACACAGGTTCCTATAGGAGCTATTACATTTAAGGGCTTTTCGCAGGCGCCACCTCCTATGGTTAAGGCTCTGTCGATAAGCGGTTTACCCAAACGGAAGGCTTCTGAAATAGCTTTTAAGGTTCCTACATTTTGGATAACACAGCCTATCTGGAAGGGTAGTCCTCCTGAGGGGATTTCCCTGTTCACGACTGCATCCGTAAGAGTTTTTTCTCCGCCCTGCGGATATTTTGTTTTACAAAGTTGAACGCTTATATCGTAGGCACCGGCGGCAATCGGATTTGCTTTGATTTTTGAAATAGCCTTTTCCAAAACCGGAACCAAATCTTTTTTATTGTCTTCAAGGGCTATAATTCCTTGCTTTGCGCCTACTATACGCATAGTGATGGCAAGGCCGTCAACAATGCTGTCCGAATCATTAAAAATTGTGGCAGCATCCGTGCAAAGATAGGGTTCACATTCCGCTCCGTTTGCAATTACATAGTCGATTTTTGCATCGGGAGGAGGGCTTAATTTTACATGAGTAGGAAATGATGCTCCTCCCATGCCCGTAATGCCTGCATCCCTTACTCTTTTAAGAGCTTCTTCCTTTGTGCATGTAAAAGGATCAAGGGGAGGCATAAACTCTTCCCTATTTTCTTCATCGATTTCGATTAAAAAACAAAGATTTTCCGTATTTCCGGTTACAAGATGAGGTTCAATTTTTTTTACCTTTCCTGAAACGGAAGAATGAACGGGAGCCGACATAAATTTGTCGGTTTCGGCTATCTTTTGCCCTCTGGCAACCAAATCCCCTACGTTTACAAGAGGTGTATTAGGCATTCCTCCCTGCGTAACGGGAATCCAAACTGATTTATTTGACGGCAATACCCTAACGACATCATCGCTTGATAATACCGCCTTTCGCTCGGGCGGATGCACTCCGCCTTTAAATGATTTTATACTCATACCTGCATTTTATACATAAATAATGAAACTTTCAAGAGGATAATAATTAAATTTAACGGCTGTTTATTTTGCAAGTTTAAAAGGATATTCGGCAACACCGTCGATAGTATTGTAGATTTCCGTATAGCCCAAACTTGTCAACTCTTGGGCAGTTCTTGAAGAGGCTGTACCTATGTTACAATATAAAAGCAGCTTTTTATTCTTGTCAGGTATTTTGTTAAGATTATTTTTTACTTCATTCATGGGAAAGGATATGGCCCCTTCTATGTGGCCGTTGTCATAAGATGATTTATTTCTGCAATCAAGTATTAAAACATCTGGCTCTTTTAACATTGTTTCAAAAACAATCCCTCTTACTGAGGTATAATTAATGGTGCTATAATCATACTGATTAAGCCCGTCTGCATTATAAATTTGTGTAAACCTATTTTCAACAAGTATTTCTGCTGCTTTAAAGCTTTCATCATTGGTTATTGAATATATGTAAATCGGCTTGTTTTTCCAATCTGTTATTTCTTGCAGCCGATATTTGATTTCGTTTAACGGAATGTTTATAGCATGTATAATATGTCCTTTTTTATATTGGTCATAGGATCTGACATCTATTATCAAAATAGAGTCTTTATTTGAATCGGAATTTAAATGTTCAAGTCTCGAGCCTTTAACATCTTCAACTTCTACCTCTATACCGCACGAAATTAACGATATATTCACAATTAAAACGATAAAGAGCAAAAACTTTATTTTCATAATTTAATCTCCAAAAAACTTAAATACTCTGAATTTATTATAATGACTTTTATTT
>CAJPPE010000042.1 GCA_905372345.1 uncultured Treponema sp.
TCAATATGTTTTCAAGCTTTTTGCCGTAATTCGGGTCTGCAGCCCAAGTTCCGGCAAGCCCGTAAATTGTAGGAGCTTTCCCCTTAGGATTAACATATTTGTATCGCGGATCAGCCGGCGGACGGACAAGAGGCTTAGCCGTAGCATAGGCTTTTAAGTGCTGAACATGGGCCAAAACTCCCGTCTTTTCACTTGGAAAACTTTCTCCTTTTTTTCCGTCCCCGAGTGAACCAAGCCCGCAAAAATTATTCATCTCCTCGCTTACCAAACCGCCGAAACGCAAAAAACCCGTTTCCAAACACATTTGCGAAAAAGCAATATCCGAATTTATTCCTTCCGTCTCTGATTCTTCTATATAAAACTGAGCCAGCCGTTTTACCTTCGCCCTATCGGCCTTGGGGTTTTGGCTCATAAAAAAACCGGTTAAATCCTCAGCCGAGCATCTGCCTCGGCTTTCTATTAAATGCGGAGGCCTCACAAAAAAACTCAAACAAGAAAAAAACAAAAACGATAAACCGAAAATAAAGATATAAAAAATCCGCTTTCTCATAGCTATAGTTTCGGAGAAAATAAATTAGACTTGAATTAGACAGAAAGCGGTAAAATTTTCTTGACAAATACCTACTTGACTTTATTCTTTTTTTTTATAATTCCTCAACTTTTTTAGGAGGTTTTATATGAAAAAGTTTTTTTTGTCAATGCTATTTTTAGCTGTACTGTCGAGCTCAGTGTTTGCCGGTGATTATTGGAGTAAAGAAAACTGGTACAAGATTTGGGAGCCTATTTCTATAGGATATTCTAACATTCAACAAAGAGGTACGACGACTATGAAGGTGAACGGTGCCGCTGAAGCAGCGGTGTTAACTGCTCTTGGTCTCCCGACTGAAATCAAGGATTCTTGGACACTTTCCATGAATAACTTTGTGGTTTCGCCTCTTTTGAATTACGGAATGATGAGAAAAGACAAGGGGTTCTTCTTTATGTCAGAACTGCAAGGCGGAGTCGGTAATGCAAACTTAAAATTTGAAAAAGGCGATGAGCTTATTAAAAGGCTTAACATGGAGCATACAACAGGAATAGCTTTTAATACCTCAGTAGCTTGTCTTTTTGGTTATTCTCTTTCACCGATAAATAACCTTTACCTTTCGTTTGCTTCAGGTTTTTCGGGAGATTTCTTTATTGCATATATGGCATATGAGAAGACTATAGCCGGTGCGACTGTTAAATACGAAAAGTTTCACGTTGACATGCCTATCGGCATCCCATTTGATGTTTCCGTGAGGTATTATTTTTCCAAGAAGATTGGACTGGTTTTTGGTTTGCAGGACACGGTATTATTTTCGCTCAATAAGCTCCTTGATATCGGTGCAACATTCCAAGTAAAAGGAAAAGTCGGCGGAGAAGAAAAAGAGTTATTTAAAAGTAACGAGTATAATACTTCGATCGGTAATAAATTTACCGTGAAGTTAGGACTCAGCACACGTTGGTAAGACACCTTTTCGAAAACATATTACAAGGTTTAAAGTTTCGTTTGTTACATAAATTTTAAGCCTTGTAAATACCCGCTCCCATCCCGAACACAAAAGCGCAGCTCGGTTTTTACCATAGAGGTTCTCTGCGGAATCCTTACACCCGATTCGGAAACTTGTGAAATTGCAGCCTCTCTTTTACATAGTCCCAAAATTCTTTTTTTGGATGAACCTACAATCGGGCTTGATGCTATTTCAAAATTGACGGTTAGAAAATTTATTTCGGAACTGAACAAAAAAAATAAAACGACTATTATTTTAACAACCCACGATATGCAGGATATCGAAGCAATTACCGAGCGTATTATTTTAATAGACAAATGCAAAAATCCGGCTCTTAAAAGTATTGCATATAGCGACGGGGATTTAAGGGTCCGCTTACCTATCAAATAAAATGATGAAATAGCGGCAATCTTGTAAACGAGGTTAAAAGATTTAAAGTTTAAAAATCAAGAGGAATAAAATTTCCTCTTTTTTTTTGTTGTAACGGCGCGCAAAAAATGGCAAAATTGTGCATTTAGTTTGGCAAAATAGCGTGTTTTTTTATGTTTTATACTGTTTTTTCGTGCAGAATAAGAGCGTTCTATAAGTTATTAAAAACCTATAGAACACTTTTTATATTTAGTTATAATAGCCGAACATTATTTTCAATAATCCCTATGGGATAGTTTGTTGTAATAACTTCTATCTTTGATAGAGTTTTGCCCGTTTGAGCGGTCATAGCTTTAGCCATTTTGAACTCCACTTGAGACCAACCGATTTTTTTTACAAATTCATTCAAAGTCTTATTGCGATAAGAACTCAATAAAAATCTACCTTCAATATTGACCAATTCTTCAAGTAGAGCATTAAAATCTTCTTGGCTATAACCATCGTAATGACCTTGATCAGCTCCAACATAAGGTGGATCGAGATAGAAAAAGGTGTCTGAACTATCTCTTGATCTTATTATCTTCAGAGCATCACAGCACTCAATTTGGACATCTTGAATACGCATTGAAAGTTCTTCAGTAAAAGCATTCCGCTTATTAGCAAGAGTTTTTGTACTTGATCCTTTTTTATCATAGCCAAATCCGGCTGTAAGATTACAGCCAAAAGAACCATTCGCCAACATCCATATTGCCCAAGCCCTTTTTATGCGGTCAAACATCTCAGGGTTGTCATAGATGACTTGAGCATGTTTATGAAGTTTACGGCTGTGTAGGCTTATAGCAACTTCCGATTGCAATGCTGTAAAATCTCTCTTTAAGACTTCATAAAAATTAACGATTTCAGAATTGATATCGTTGATGATTTCAGACTGTGATTTAGGCTTTGCAAAAAAACTGCTGCCCCGCCTATAAAAGGTTCACAGTAAATCCTATGCTCAGGAATAAGAGATACGATCTTGGAAGCAAGCTGTTGTTTGCCTCCATAATAAGTCAATGGTGTTTTCATAACACGCCTCCTAAAATATAAAATTTAAGGGCTTAATCAAGAGACAAAAATAACCGATACTTTTATTACCTATGCGCTTAGGTCGGGTGAAAGCCGGTTATCCGGTAAGTGCAGACAACACTTGTCGGCGTGGACTGGACGCCGATTTTTGCCCGTTATTAAATCAAATTACCATCGATTTCAGAATTTTTATAAAACCTCCACCCTCTTGCCTTTGCTCCATTAAAAGCCCCTACCAGCTCAGGTGGGCGGGTAAAATCTTTATAGTTGTTATCATTGTGCTTGTACACAACAGCTTGTCCGTTTTCGTTTTGAAGTAGACTATTAAATATTTCTTTAAAAGCTTGAGCAGAAAGTTGATTACTGTAACAGTAGAGATAGTAGAAATTATTCAATCCCTGGACATTAAGGCTTGTAAGTTGATTACTGTAGCAGGCGAGAGTTTGCAAATTATTCAATCCCTGGACATCAAGGCTTGTAAGTTGATTACTGTAGCAGTAGAGATAGTATAAATTATTCAATCCCTGGACATTAAGGCTTGTAAGTTGATTACTGTAGCAGTAGAGATAGTATAAATTATTCAATCCCTGGACATTAAGGTTTGTAAGCTGATTACTGCTGCAGGCGAGATAGTATAAATTATTCAATCCCTGGACATTAAGGCTTGTAAGTTGATTACCGGAGCAGCTGAGAGATTGCAAATTATTCAATCCCTGGACATTAAGGCTTGTAAGCTGATTACTGTAGCAGTCGAGATAGTGTAAATTATTCAATCCCTGGACATTAAGGCTTGTAAGTTGATTACTGCTGCAGTCGAGAGAAGTAATATCTTTCCCTTTAATTATAACATCCTCATTTTTATTAGGAATAGAAATACTAGTTTTCTGATCATTATTTAGAACTCCTATCTTGTTCCCTGCATTCCAGACTTCACATAGACTGAGGTCTTTCGTTTGTACTTTTATGGTTATGGAATCTTGTAAAGTCCGCATTGTAATAGTGTTTCCTTGTAAATTCGTTTTTTCAAAAACGGTAACACCGTTTACAATCACCTTATTTAAATCAATCCCGTTAAATTTAACATTTTTAATTTCGGTTCCGTTTACTTTAAGCATAGTTTTACCTCTTATATCGTAATTTCTAATGTTGTACCGGTTAATTTAAAAGAAGCTTTTGCAACAAATTTTTCATCCGTTTCTTGCTTTATGTAGCGGTTTGCAAGAGCTGCGTTGACGGCTGTTATGCCGTCTTTGTTTTCGGTAAGAGCATCAGCGAGTTCTTTTAATGTGTTTAAGGCATCGGGAGCATTGTCAATAAGTTCTTCTATTTTGGTATTAAATTGATGAGTTAGTTCATTTTTTGCTTCTTTTAGCTTGGCGGACATTTCTCTTTTTGCATTGCTAATTTGATTTTTTGTTTGAGCAAAAGTTGTTAGATCGTTATCGTTTTGAGCATCTGAAGCTTTTAATGTACCGGAGTCTGTACGAAGAGCAATTGAATTATTAACAATACTTTCAGTTGCGGCATGGGCCGTGGTTTCGTTAATATGCTTTGCCATTTTTTTTGATAAATTTTCGACTTTCCCGGAAATTTCTTGAGAAGTTTGAAGAATCTCATCGACATTATCCAAAAACTTATTAAAGGCATCAGCAGAGACAAAGTCTCCATAGGAGTGATAGTCTATATAAACGCCAGGGAACGATTTTAAAAATAGAATAGCTCTGTAACAATCTTTATTTGATTGTTCCGAAGCAATAGAATCCAAAATATTATACTCATAGTCAAGGCCGAGGACTAATCTTTTCGTTTTAGAAATATCTTCAAAAACAGAAAGAGATTCAGCAAAATAAATGCTATGCTCAACATAGTAAGGATTATTAGGAACAATATTTGATATTTTTTCTCCTCGAATATAATTTTCGGGATTTTCCATAAAAAGGTCTGCATTTAAAAATTTATTCATTTTTAATCTCCTTATATAAACTGTAGAAGTTTTTTATCTTGTAATGGCCTATCAGATAAAACAAAGTGTGAAAAAATTCTTGAATCTCGATTATGTTTCTTTGTTTGCCGGATCTTTATTTTTTGAGAAAGAGAACCGTTATATTCAAGTTCAATTTCGTCTATAATGCCTTGGGAGAATCCATAACCTCTTAAACTTTTAAAAGCGATTAAGTCAAAGAGAATAAGCCTAGGATCAGCCCATGCTTGAACCGATAAATTGTTAGAAAAGTGTCTGTAATAGTAAGCCATAGAATTTAAGACAGTCCGCGCAATGTCATCGCTTGCTAAAGCTCCGACTTCTATATTTTTAATTATTTCTCCATTGACTTGTATGTCATCATTATTTCTAGCTGTAATGGTTTTCTTTTCCTTTCCGGGAATAAGCCGATTGCCATAAATATTAACCGTTAAAGTTTGAGGAATATCAGAAAAGTAGTTCCAGACTTTGACATGAAGTCCTTCGGCTGTTTTTCGATAAGAGAATTCGAATTTACTTTTTAAAAACTTATTCGCAATTTCAATAGATGAAACACTTACGGAATCCTTTAATTCTATTTTAAATTCTTCAGGTTTATTTTTTTCGTTTCTGCTTTCAACAGCAGTAGGATCGGCTATATCGAAGTCCTCATTTTCATCAGGAATTATGTAAGTTTTGGGCATCTTGGGAATTTCAAAATTTTCTTTTTTTAAAAGAATCTGAATAGGCTTTTCCTTAATCATAATAAGAATTGAAAGCTGCTCCCCTTCATTTCTTGTTATAAAATTCCAGACTTTAACAGCGGCCTTAGTAGCTTTCCCTTCCGGAGAATAAGAATACTCGATGGAATATTCTAGGCCCTTTGGAATAAAAGCATCCGAAAATTCTATTGCTTCAAAGTTAGATGGAAGATTGAATACTTTAGTCCAAGAAGGAGAAAGCCCTCCGCCAATAGGATATTCTCCATAGGGCGTATTTTTATATTGTTCAGGAAAATTGAGTTTACCGATTTCAGAATATAAGACGACATCCTTTTGACCGATTTGATATTCTCCTTCATACTCATAATTTGAGTATGAAAGATTTATTATATTGGGAGCAGCACTAGATGATTCGCCTGAATTGTTTGATTTAAACTCATTCAGCAAAAAATATCTTACGGGATATCGGGCTGATCCATGTTTAGAAAGAATAAGAGAGGCTATAAGAGCCGATCCTGTTTCATCGCAGGAACAAAAGGCGTTTGTTAAAATGCAAAGATTATTTAAAAGACTTCCGACCGTTCCATTTAAAGGGAGCCTTTTCAATTTTATAAGTTTTAAACTTTCGTCAATTCGAGAAGCTGAAAGACTTAGAGCATTTGCAATTTTAACGAAACACGAGTAAGCATCGGAATTATCCTGAATACCAAGTGATAGATATTTATTCTTATTCACTCCGATATAGTCTTGAGCTTTAATCGATACGGTCGCTTTTTGCTCATCATTTTTTATATTCATAATATAAAATGAACCGAAGTTTAAATAAAACGGTTTATTGTGTTTACTCTGTTTTAATAAAAGGGAAACTGAACATGTAGTATTTGAATTGAAAAAACCGAATAAAGGGCTGTTTATATTTTGATTATCATAAAGCCTTGTAAGGTTGTTTAATTCCAGGTCTAAAGAATTAACATAGAGCCTGCCAATAGAGCCTTCTTTGTTTTCGGTTTTCCTTTTTTGATGTTTGATTTTCACAATATCGTTTTCATGTATTAAAAATTCAAAACCCGGATAAAAGGCTAAAATCCATATATGCCTATCAGGAGTTGCCTTAGTAACATGAAGTTCTAATATACCGGCCTTATCACAAGGTAAATCAAAAACTATTTTATTTTTTAAGTTGTTATGGATTATAAAACTCGCAATAGTTTTACCGAATCGAGTTTTAGCTGTAATAACAGCGTTTGTGATAATTCTATCATCACTTGTTATTAAGGTTATTTTTTTTAAAGAAGTTTCAGGAAGATAAAGAGTAACTGTGTCATCTACATCCCCTGTTTGAGAGGCTTTTTTTCCGATATAGCCGATTCGTGAATAAGGCCTATTTTTTACAGGATGAAGCCTTCCGTCTTTATGAATATTTTCAGCATTCGGAAAAAGGCGTGAAGCAAAATTACTCCGGATAAAGAAGCGGTTTTGAATATAAGATAAAAAAGGAGAAACAATCTGGTCGGGGACAGAACCCTTAACGGCATTTGGAGCTTGAATTTTAATGCTTTCAGGAATTTTGCAGGAGAGGAAATTAAAACATACCGAAGCTTTGTACTGTCTGTTATTTCCGAGGATTATTTTCTCGGTTTCTTTTTTTACGGGTATCATAATATTTATCCTGCGTAAATATAAAGTTCTATAGTTACATTTGAGGGACGAGTTTCAGGAGAAGTGCGTCCTGACGTCCCATAAGTTTGGCGTTCCGTTGTTGTGTCATCATCTTCACAAGAGTCATTTCCATTCACATTCCAAATAGAATCACGGCCGGAAGTTTCATAATACAGATGTTGGTGGTCTTGGAAAGTATCTATTTGACCTCCGCCGTCTCCTTTGATTCCGGGATCATGGTAGATAGAGGTTCCCGATTCTTTAAACTTACTTGCATTTCCACCTGCAAGACGCATAAAATCCCCCGGATAAAGAGCGTGAATAGCTTTCCATTGTGCTTTTGTTGTTTGAGAATATTTTTCCCAAGGAACAGGCATTCCGGGGCATCTGAAATAAGGAAAGCCGGGCAACGGTATATCCGGCGGAAGTTCTTTTATTTTTTTTAAAGCTTCAGTTAAAAGTTTAATTGAAGTACAGACGCTGTTCCAGTTGTTTTCCAAAAGCGGTTCATCGCTTAATACGGTCGTCGGAACATTAGATTTTAATTGCAGTAAGATTTGTTCAAGTTCGGGGCGTAGTTCCATTTTTTTCTCCTTTAGTTTAATTTTAAAGTAATTCCGGAATACAAGAATTCAGAGTTTTTTCTGAAAGAATGCGAGTATTTAATAGGGTGTACAATGTCTATTTTAATGTCAGTAAAAAAGGTTTTAAAATCACTTTGATGATTGATAGGCATGTTTTCTTTTTTTAAAAATAGATATTTAGAGCCATCATAAAAAGCATTGTCAATTTTTGTTATAATTTCACAAACACTTTCGAAGTCTTTTTGCGTCAAAACAGAAAACTTGATAGATGCAGCTTTATATTTACGGATTATGTCTTTCCGCTTTGAGCCGTCGGCCGTTGTAAAAGTTGAAGATATTTGTTTATCCTCGATGTCGATTTTACCGCCTTTCGGGAGAGGAAAAAATTCATCCTGTATACAAATAAAATCATGAGGATAATGATTATTTAAATATTCTGTTTCAGTCATTTTAATCTCCAACGAACCAATTTTGTTTACCTGTCTCAACGATGTTTAAAAGTTCTCTGTCATGAGAGCGAAGAACATTAAGCAAAGCTTCATCTAAAGACTTTTCACTATTTTGACTTATTTCGATACTGTATGACGGAGAGTAGCTAAATGATTTTGAGTTATCCGTTTGATTTAGTCCTGCAGCCTTAAATACATTTTGCAAATTAGGAACATTTATCGGAAGAACGAGCTCAGGTAAGCCTGCTTCAGCTACAAGGCCCGGAGATCCGTTAGGAAGTGTTATACCGGTTCCTGCACTTGAAGGCATTACAATACCGCCTTGCGCAAATTTAATTAACCGCGGGGCCGGCGGTAATGGCTGTTGTATATAGTCGGGAGGTGCAGGTTGCCCCGCAATAACACCAGCCTGAATACCTGCAGCAACGGCAGCCGCAATACGGGCCGGAGCTTCTATAGCTCCGGATGGATCACCGCCTAGAGCTCTAGCAATAGCTACTGCTGCTAGTGCTGTTTGTTCGGCCCCTTTAATAGACATGCTTATAATTCCTTGAGCTTTTTGCCATTTGGCAGCCTGCTGTGCCGCTTTTGCAGAGGCATCTCCTGAAGCATTTTCCGTTTGAATGCGAGCTATGGCAAATTCATGTTCGGCTTGAGATTTTGCATTTAACAAAGATATCTCATAAAGACGGGCTTCTTTATCTCTTTTTTTCTTTTCATCCTCTTCTTTTTTGCGTGCAGACTCTTCGGCTTTTTTCTTTTTTTCGGCTTCAAGCTGTTTTTCAAGGTTGCGTAATTTTTCAAGATTTGTTTCGGCCTCAAACTGTCCCTGAAGTTCCTGAATATTTCTCTCAGAGGATAAAAGTCTTTTTTCGTATTCTTCATTACGCCTTTGTTCTTCCCGCTCGGAATCTTCCTGTTGTTTTTGTTCTCTCATTTCAGAAAGTTCATTATCAAGTTCTAAAAGAGTTTCATTTTTTTCGCGTTCTAT
>CAJPPE010000043.1 GCA_905372345.1 uncultured Treponema sp.
TTCCGAGAAAACCTGATACCCAGCCAAAACAAATAGAAATCAAAACTGCATAAAAGAACTTTCTTAGGTTCACTAGAGGACTGCGTGTTGCTTTATGGCGGACGCAGTTTTTTTATATTCATCAATAATGCTTTTTGTAAAAACTGCCGATAAGATTATCGATGGTTTCCGTATATAGACAATATGAAAATTCCAATTCCTCAGTTCTAACCAATTCGCTTTTACGCAGGGAATTTCTTTACGGCTTAAAATTTTTTGCCGTTCAAGAGAATTTTATGAGCGAGCAAGGGGCGGTATTGCGTATGAGGATTTCTTTGGCCTGTATAGAAGCCAGAGCTGTGGTAATTGATGCCTATATTCAAACCGACGGTAAGCTGTCATACCTATTTGTTTTATGCTCATCGATTTTATCTCCTCAAATTTTCTCTGAAGCCGTAAAAAATATCCTCCCGAATGCGGTTATCGAAGAATTTTATAAGACTCAGGCTGAAGGCTATTTGGAATCGGCCTCTGAAGAAGCTCTGTCAAAAAAAACTATTCCGTTTTTCTCTCCCGCAGGATTAAATTCTGAAGCGAATCATCTTTTAGTTTCTCTTTTTATTGAGCATAGGGCTGTCCTTTTAGAAAATAAAAAAGGCGGTCTTTTGGAGCAGTGCTTAAAACATAATTCTAAAAGTCTTTTAAATGAAGCTTCCGAAATACGCAAATATTCTTCTGCAAATTTGGACGTAAATATATTGATGTTTCAAAAGGAAAATCTAATCTTGTCTATGCCGGTTTTTCAGGTAAAAAAAATCGATAAGGATGTTTTTCAAAAAAAGTTTATTCAAATTTTTCCCGAATACGGAGGAAAAAAAATATATGTCGATGATGTTTTTTGTATAAAAAATATAAATCTTTCAAAAGTAAATTTTAGTAAAAGGTTGAAACGCGGGGTGTATGAAATCACAATCCCTAGTGCTAAAGAAATCCGTGAGTTTAATCTTTTAGTTCCTGCGATGTATGACTGAGATTTGAAAGAATTGTCTCTTTTTTTGGGTTGATATAAATATCCATTTGCGGGAAGGGTATCTTGATTTCGGCTTCTTCAAAAAGTTCAGCTATAAGTTTAAAAATAGAATTCTTTATAACAAGAAAATCTTCATTTTTTCCCCAAGCATAAAAAGCAACTTCAATACCGTAATTTGCATAAACCGACCAGAAAACAAATGGTTCGGGGCTTTTTAGAATTTGAGGCACTCGGTTCGGGATTTCCATTAAAACGGTTTCTACCTTTTCCATGTCGCTGCCGTATGCAACGGTTATCTTTGTTTCAATTCTTCTTATTGGAAGGCTTGAGTAGTTTATCAGGTTTCCCTTGATGACTACTTCGTTTGGAATACGCACTATGCTTCCGTCAAGGGTTTTTACTCTGATAGCCATAAAGTCAATCGATTCTACATTTCCCGTTATGTCTCCAAGCTGAATGCGGTCGCCTACCTTAAAAGCTTTTTCGGCAAGGACAAAGAAGCCTGAAATTATATTTGACACCGAGGTTTGGGCTGCAAAACCTATGGCAACACCGGCAATACCTGCCGCTCCGACAAAGGCATTTATGTTTATACCGAGCTTTTTGAATATCGTCATCAAGATAACGGCCAGACAGGTGTATTGAAGAATTTTTGTTATCAGGTTTTGAATTGCAGGGCTTACCTTGTTCTCCGTAAATTTTTTAAGCGATTTAATTATAATTTTAAAAAAGATATATGTTATTAAAATTATCCCCAAAAAGGACAATATGGATATAAAAGAGGGCAGGGTAAAGTTTTCTTTAACAAAAGTTTGTATTTGTTCTAAGTTTAGGTTCATTTTTTTAATCTATCAAATTTTTTGTAAACTTCCAAGAGGTAGACAAAGCCTTACATTTATAGTATAAAATAATATGAAGTACGGTATTTCTGCTATAGCATTTGACATTGACGGTACGCTTTATCCTTCATGGCGCTTTAATTTACGTATAATTCCTTTTCTTTTAAAGCACTTTAATTTTATGTCTGCTTTTAACAAGACCCGAAAAGATATAAGGCTTTGGCAGAAAAAGAATCCCGATAAAGTTTTAAGCAATTTTTTTGATTTTCAAGCCGAAATCTTGGCAAAGTACGCAGGAAAAAATAAGGAAGAGGTTAAAAACTTTTTGGAAACGGAAATTTATGAGGGCTGGAAAAAGCGTTTTGCAAGGATAAAACCTTTCTTTTTTGCAAGAGAATCTATAGAGGAATTTAAAAGATGCGGGCTAAAAATAGCCCTTCTTTCGGACTTTTTACCGGAACAAAAAAATGATGTATGGGGGATTTTACCCCTTTGCGATGCTGCTTTCGGGACAGAGGCCATAGGGGCCTTAAAACCTTCTCCTCTTCCCTTTCAACGGTTGGCGGAAGCCCTTGATCTGCCTTGCGATAAAATTCTCTATGTGGGAAATAACCTCAGATACGATGTGGCAGGAGCCAAGGCAGCTGGAATGTACACTGCCTGTATAAAGAGCAGGTTATTTATCTTACTTAAAAAGGTTTTTGCTCAAAAAGATAATGAAAAACCGGATATTTATTTTTCAAACTATCGCCAATTATTGAAATTTGTGATATAATTTGATATTATAAGCGTAAAAAAGGGTGGGAATTTATAATGAGTGATATTTTATTCAATCTTATAACATTGGTAATTTGTATAGGTATTATTATTGCTTTTAGACAAAGCGATAAAAATAACCGATCCATCGAAAAAGCAAAAAGATACGGGGATAAAATAAAAGAAGACCTTGAATCTTTTGTAAACGAAAAAAATTCTACTTTAAGCGATCTTTCTACGGAATTGGGGGTTCAACAAAGTAAGGCTATTGCTACGGTAAAGCGGCTTGATGAACTTAGAGCCGATTTTTTAGTGCAAAGTCAAACGGTAGAAGAGCGCTCTGCCGCCATTCAGAATATTGACAGATATATTACCGAATCAGGGCAAACCATTCAAAAGCTTATGGATATGACGGCCTTGGCAGAAAAAAATTTAATGGAAATTACAAGGGAAGCCGATTTTGTCGATTCTCTTGCAAAATCGATAAACGCTGCAAGGGCTCAGCTGAATAATCTCACCGAAAGTATTCCTGAATTAAAACAAAATTTTGCAGCCGAAGCCGATGCAAAATTAAGCGAATATAAAAGCAAAATATTAGATGAAATGGGCCTTGTAATCAATGATGTTGAAAGCCGCCTTGCCTCGGCTCAAAGGGATACGGGCGAACTCTTGGAAGTAACATCAATTAAACTTCAAGACTTATATAAAGAGGCCTATAACTCTGCTGCAGACAAGGCCGGTGCTCTTCAAGAAGCTGCCTTTGCTAAGTTAAAGGAAGAAACGGCAGAAAGGGTTCAAAGCTACCGCAAAGAATTTGAAGAGACCGCCGCAGAGATTGAAACTCAGATGGATGACAATTTAAATCAGACAAGGCAGATGGCTTCCGAATTTAAAACAGAATGGGAAACTCAGGCAAAGGACTATCTTGCTCAAATGCAGTCGGATTTTTCACAGACCGAAGAAAATATTTCTTTACGTATAAATTCCATATCCGAAAGATTGAAGGAAACAGAAGATGCCGTTTCGGTACGCTCGGATGCGATTGCTGCCGATTTAAACCAAACCGAAGCGACTATGCGTTCTCAATTTAATTCTCTTGCTGCCAATTTTCAAGATAACGTAAATTCTCTTTCTAAATTTACGGATAAAAAATTAAACGAATTTAAGATTCAGACAGAAGATAGGTTTAAAAAATTTGAAAAGGCTATTGAAAACGTCGACAGCTTAAAAGAAGAAATCGAAAAATCTCAAGCCCTTATTAAAAATGAGATGACGGCAGAATTCTCTTCTTATGCAAATGCGGCCAAGCAAAATCAACAAAACTTTTTTAATGAGTTTGCTGCTAATTCCGAAAAAATCCGCGAACGAATAAAGACTATAGATGCCGGTATTGATGATCTAAAAGCAAAGGCTTATGCAAATGTTTCGGAAAAATTAAAAATGTTTGAAGACGACTTTTTTGCAGACCTTGCAAAGAGGAGCGAAGCTATTAACCTCAGCTTTGACCAGTGGAAAGAGGATGTTTCTGCCAATATGACTCTTCTTGCTTCTGAAAACGAATCGGCAAGGAAGGATTTGGAAGAAAAATATAAGGCAGAGCTGCGTGTAAGGCTCGGTCAGGCGGCCGAAGAATATAAGGCTCTTTTTGCAAAACTGGATGAAAAGGTTAAAGATGTTGAAGCCGGTTTAAATTCACGGGTTGCTGCAATGGACGGCACTGTCGAGCAATATATAGAATCTTTCCGTGCGGATGTAGATCAGATAAAAGCAAAGGCTTCTCAACAGCTTGAAAACGAACTTGCTTCATATAAGGAGCAGGTTCAAGAGGCTATATCCAATCAAAATGCAGAACTTGAAAATACCTCAAATGGCTTGCAAGATAAACTCCTTTCTATCAGGGAAGAATCGGAAGCTAAGTTTGAGACTATTAAAAAGGATTTTGAAGCTTGGAAGAACCGCACAGATCAGCAGTTTACTGATGCCCGCTCATTCTTTGATGAGAAGATTACAAACTTTGCTGGCTTAACTGAAAATGCAATTAAAAATCTTGATGCCAAGTACAATGCTCAGTACAAGGATTTTATCGCAAAGAGCGGAGATGCCTTTAATGGTATTCAGGCTAAGCTTAATGCGGTTGATGCTAAGGTTGCATCTGCAAACAAGGCCATTGATGAACATGCTTCCGAAGTTACAACTCGCTTCAATGCTGAAGCAGAAAAATTTAATGAAGTTATCAATAAAAGAATTCAGGATGCCGCTTCTGAGGCAGAGCAGTCGGTGCAGGGCATCAATGATATGATTCTTGAAGTAAGAAGCCGCCTTGATGAAACTCAAGAAAAGGTTCGCGAAAAGATACAGGCCGATGCAGACCGCCTAAATTCTCTTATAGAAGAAATAGATAAAAAACAAAATGAGTTTATTACACAGACCAAGGTATTTGAAAAAGCTGACGAATTGAAAGAGGATTTGGAAAAAAATATTGCTTCTCTTAAAAATGAAGTTTCTAAATTTGAAGTTTACAGAAACGCAATGGACGATCTCACTCTTCAATACGAAAAGGTCAATCATTTGGAAGAAGAGGCAAAGCAAAAGATCAACCGCTTTATGAATGAGCGCAAAAACATTGAACTTCTTGAAGGCGAGTTTATAAAGCTTAATACTCTTTCCGATTCAATGGATAAAAAAATCATCGAGCTTACTGCCGTAAATGATGATTTACAGCAATATCAAGTTCAAATTAGAAGATTGGAAGAAGGTATCGGTGATGTAAATACCCGTTATGAAAGGCTTGAGAAAAAAGAAGCCGTATTAAATCAAACTCTTGAAAGTATTGATTCCGCTTTTGAAAATTTAAAAACTCTTGAAGCGGATATTAAACAATTTAAGGATGAGGTAAGTGTAATTCCTCCCGAAATGGAAAGAATAAAAACAACGCTCGAAACCCTTTTATCGAATCAGGACAGGGCGGAACTTGTTTGTGAAAAGATTGAAAATGTAGACTCCACATTAGAAGATTTGAATTCCAAGATGGATAACTTAAAGCAGGCTAGAAGCTGGCTTGCCGCCACCGAAACCAGACTAAAAGAAATTTCGGACGAATCGGAAGCTCAGCTAAAACTTATGTCTGACCTATTTAAAGGCGAAAAACCCGAAAGGAACGAAAGCGGAAGTCCTTCACTAGGTGCTAAAGAAAACGTACTAAAACTTTCCCGCCAAGGCTGGAAAAATAACGAGATTGCAAAGGCTTTAAATTTATCCCTCGGGGAAGTAGATCTTATTCTTGAGTATGCCGACAAAATATAAGGCATGAGGCAAGGGCGGCAACGGCCTTGCCTTTTCCTATTATTCCTATGCCTTCTCCGGTTTTTGCTTTTATAAAAATTTGCTCTTTTTCTATTTTTAAAATATTTGCAATTGATTTTCTTATTTCTTCTCTAAAGGGGAGGATTTTTGGTTCTTCAATTATTATTACGCAGTCAATGTTTTGAATCTCCCAGCCTTGTGCACTTATTTTTTCCCAGACTATTGATAGGAGTTCTGCAGAATTTGCATCCTTCCATTTTTTATCGCTTGGCGGAAAAAATTCTCCTATGTCTCCCATTCCGCAGGCTCCAAGGAGGGCATCGGTGATGGCATGAAGGAGGACATCTCCATCCGAGTGTGCTTTTTCCCCTTTTTTAAAGGGAATATGAACGCCTCCCATCATAAGTTTTTTTCCTCTAACTAAGCGGTGTAGGTCGTAGCCTAGGCCTGTTCTCATTTTATATCTTCCTTAAAAGTTATTTTTTTGTTGGATACTTCTCCCGCGCAAATAAAAACGTCTCCGGCAAATTCTGCATAAATCTCGCTGTCGTCCGTATATTCCTTTTCGCTTCCTAAGGCTTGTTTGTGAGCAGATAGGATTTTTTCAAAGTTAAAGCCTTGAGGAGTTTGTACCGAGTATACGGAGCTTCTTTTTAAGTGTTGGGTTATTTTACCGGATTTATCGGCGATCTTTTGCGTATCGATTGCACGGTATCCGGGAATGGCCGCTTCATGTTTTTTTACCGAAGAACAAACGTTTTTTATAAGCTCAGGGCTGACCCAAGGACGGGCTCCGTCATGGATTAAAACATACTTAAAATCTTCTTGATATTTTTCTTTGATTTCTTCCAGTTTTGTAAGTGCGTTGAAGACTGAAGCTTGTCTTGTATCGGCACCGGCGGCGAGGATTATTTTTGTTTGTCTGCCTGCCAATTCTTCTTCAATTCTTTTATCGTTAAAAATTAAATTATTTACGGTAGACACATCTTTTTTAGGTACGGTAATTACTAAGACATTAAATAATTTGGTTTGTAAAAATTTTAACAGACACTCGGATATTACCGTTACACTTTTACCGTGATCCGGCAGGCTTAAATATTCTTTTTTAATTCCAAGTTTCATTCTTTTGGATTGTCCGGCAGCCGTGATGACTGCCGCAAATTCTGAACTTTTAATCGTCCTCATAGTCCGAATCTTCTATGTCATCATCATCCATATCGTCATCGTCAAGTCTTTCATCATCGTTTGCAATTAAATCGTCGTCATCGTCATCATATTCATCTTTGAATTTTTCTATCGGGCCGCCGAGAGGTTCAAGGTGCAAGTGGATTGAAGCTTCTGCCTCGGTCTTTGTCATTTTTAATGCCGCTGCTATTTCATCTTGAAAAATTCTATAGGCTGAGTCGTAGAGCTTTCTTTCTTGAATGGGAAGTTCTTTTGTTTTGCTGCGCTGGTAGAGGGAGCGTACAACCGAGGCTGTGTCCAAGATTTTTCCGCTCTTAAATAAATCCATATTCATTTGATAGCGTGCCTTCCAATCTATCGGGATAGGCTCAAAATCTTCGGATAGGAATTTAAGAGCAGCCTCGGCTTCTGTCTTTGTTACTATACGCCTTATTCCGAGGTTATCAATTCCGGTAATGGGAACTAAGACCGTCATATCCGAATCGGCCAGATAAATAACATAATAGTCTATAACTTCTCCGGCTATCTCTTTTTTGGTGATATCGGTGATAGTGCCAACACCCTGACCCGGGTAAACAACAATTTCTTTTGCGGAAAAACCAAATTTCTTACTCATAAGTAAAGCTATTATATCATAAATATCTTTTTTAGTCTACGATGCCGAAATTTAGCTGTACGAGAAATCGCTGTCTCCGATAAATTCACGCAATATGGATTGTCCATGCACAAAGCTGGCCGGAAGCGGTAAAAAGTTTCCTAAAAAGGTTAATAGTCTCGATGCTTCGTTGTACTCTTTTTGGTTCGGCTTTACTGCTTTCAAAAGAGGTTCTGCATAGACCTTTAAGACTGAAAGCTCGTAATCGAGGGCCGTGTTAAAGACAGCATCGGCATTTCCTTGAAAGGGAAAAATATATTTTGATTCTCCGCTTCTTACATCGCCCCACATTCCAATTGTTCTTGATGCAGGACTTCCTCTAAACTGGGCATCACGGACGATACGTCTTATAAGTCTGTTATCCGATGTCGGAATGCGGTTGTGGTCGTCCAAATTAAGCTGGGTTAGAGCAGAAAGGTAGACCTTAAATTTTAATGACTCGTCTATTTTTGCCGTAAGCTTATCGTTTAGTGCATGTATTCCTTCAAGTATAAATATAGTATTTTTTTCGGGGGTGAACATCTTGCCTTCGGGTCTGCGGGCACTTATCTTAAAATCGTAGGAAGGCATTTCGACCGTTTCGCCCTTAAAGAGACGCAGGAGAACATCATTTAAAAGTTCAATATCCAGAGCCTCAACACATTCAAAATCGGGCCTTCCGTCTTCTTTTTTCGGTGCTTTAGCGATACCCAGATAAAAATCGTCTAGGCTTATAACCTTGGGTATGTAACCAAGAACTTTAAGCTGCATTGAAAGTTTTTTAGCTGAGGTGGTTTTTCCGGAACTTGAAGGGCCTGCTATGAGGATTACTCTTGCAGTTTTTTTAGCCGTTATTTTTTTTGCTATTTCGGCAAGTTTATTGTTTTGAAGTATTTCGGTAATTTCTACATAGTCTTTTATTTTTCTTGAAGTAATTAAGTCGTTTAACTGTCCGACAGAAGAAACACCGACCAGTTTTCCCCATTGTTTATATTCTTTATAAATTTCAAAAAGATGGGCTATGTCTTTAAATTCCGAAAGTTTTTCAGGAGATGACGTTCTAGGAAACCTGAGTAAAAAGCCGTCTTCATAGGGCATTACATCAAAGACCTTGACTTCACCTATTCTATCCATGAGGGGCTGAAAATAAAGGTCTTCATAATTACCTAAACGGTTTATTAAAATGCGGGGCTTACTTGTGTAGTTTAAAAGCCTATGGGTCTCGGGCTGATTTGAGTGTTCGAATTTTTCCAAGGCTTCTTCGTAAGAAAGCCAACGGGTATCGATAGGCATGTCTTGTGCTACCATTTCATCCATTTTTGCCTTTATAGCCTTAAAGTCTACCTTACCCGAATTTTTTCCTTCAAGGGTGTAATAATAACCGTAATCCAAGCTGTGTCCCATTAAAAGCCTTAAATCGGGGTATAGTTCTTTTGCTGCAGCAGCTAAAATCAGACAGAGAGTTCTTCGGTAAAAATTTGAGCCTTCACGGTCGGCTAATGTTACCGGCTCTATATTGGATTGTACATCGATGGTTTTGTTTAAGGG
>CAJPPE010000044.1 GCA_905372345.1 uncultured Treponema sp.
TTGAAAAAATTACAGAGAAAGAAAAGTATAAAACTATTTACCTTGACTCATTCAGTAAATACACAGGCGAAACTAAACCGGATGAATACGAATTATCAAGCGTATTTATCCCAAAAGAAAAAAAAATATTCAAATTAGAAGAACTGCCTGATGAATACAAGGATTTTTCAAAAGAGATGTATATAGGTTATGAATATACATCAATTGTTGAAAGTTTGCCGGTTATAAACAGTGCAGATAATAATAAAAAACGAATTGCAGCTTTATTGATAAGATTTTTAGATTCTTATTTGCCGCTTGTAAGTCAGACTGAAACAAGGGAGCAAACTATATATGAAAAAGAGCCTTTTAGCGGAGTGGTGTCGGTTCCTGTTGAAGGAAATTTTAATAGAGATGTATTTTTTAAGCTTGAAATGAAAAGGCCCGAAAGGTGCGAGATTTTAGCCGTTAATGCAAATCTGGCTTAAAGGAGGTTTTTAATGGGTTTACTGATGGGATTAGGGCTTGCCTTTGGTGCTTTAGGTGCAGGCTTTAGTATGTTCCAAGGTTGGAATAGATCACAACAAGAACAAGCAGAAATAAGAGCTAGACAGGAAGAAGAAAGACGTATGCGTGAAGCTCAAATTGCAGAGCAAAGAGCGGCCGCCGAAAGAGAGATAAATTATGCAAAGTCTGTTTTTAAGATAGAGCAAGAGGATGCTTTTAGAAAGGCAGACGATATATGGTATCAGGGCGAGCGCATAGACATGAGGGCAGACCTTGATGAAACCTTAACAGGCCGTGCATTTAATCTTGCTATAAAGCAAAGCAACGCACAGGATGAAAGCCTTTTACATCAGGAACAGCGAGGAAAGCAAAATTTTCAGAATACGCAAGGTGCTTTTAAGGCAGCATTAGGTACAAGCGGAGTAAGGGCCGGAGCTAACTCAAGCGAGGGGCTATTAAGTCAAAATGAAGAAAACTTTAATCAGGACCTAGCCCTTATGAAAAAACAGAGAGAAACGCAAAAGGAAATAGGGCTTATGAGTGCCTTTAGTAACTTAAAAGGCGGAATGTTTAGGATAGACGAAGAAAGGGATGCTGCAAATAAAGCTTTTAGGGATTCAAAGCAGTTAAGAGATGATTACTCCGAAGGAGGGAGAGCCGTTAATCTGTTTAATCAAAAAATTGCAAATAGAAGAGCTGATTTACAGGGAAGTATTAACTTACAGAATTTAGGAGGATACTTTAAACAGAAAGCTATGCAGAGAGCTTATGACAGAGCTAAGTATTCTTTTTTTGATGGATTAACAGATGCCTTTACAGGATTTAGTTCAGGTTTTAATTTCGGATCAAATATTGCAGGGTTTGCTAAAAATTGGGGCGGAGGAAGTTTTGGCAGCGGAGCCGGAAAGTTTGGAGGCACGGCTGCAGCTTTAGCAAATTACAAGGGAGATTTATCAGGTTACAAAAGAAAACATAGAAGTCCCTATATGAATATGTTAAGTTAATATGTTAAGTTAAGGAGATTTAAATTATGGGTAAACGTGGGATTTTTGATGCTTTTCAGGCAGCGTCTGGAGCAGTGGAAACTGTTTTAAATGCAGCAGATAAGGAATTACAGTTAAAGGCTCAAATGGAGGTGCAAGATGCAGCTTTAAAAGATATGGAGGCATTCAATCAGTTTACCCTTGATATGCAAAACAGTAACGATTGGGAAAACTACGAAAAGAATTGGGAAAATTTTAAGGTCAGGGTTTATAACGATACATCCAAAGGTTTATCTAGTCCTTTTGCAAGAAGGGTTTATGACAGTCAATATAAAAATGAAGAGATGAAACAAAGGCTTTTAGTTAAAAGTATAGCCAATCAAAAAATGAGAGCTCAAGATTTTACTAAAGGGTTTGATTATATCAACAATGTTATTTTAAGCAATTCTTTTGCAGATCAAGAGATAATGGATGAAACGGGTAATAAGTTTATTAAAACCAGCAGCCAGCAAAAAAAAGAATTGATAGATACTAAACTTTATACTATGTATGATAGAGGTCTTTTAAGCTATGAACAGTTTAATCAAAGTATGAGAGATTCTTATGCAAACCTTATGAATCACGATATGGTAACATTAGGTAAGAATTTAGTAGATGGCGGAGCCTCTATTGAAGAAGTAACATCTAAATTACAAGAATACAAAAATGAGTTTGTTACAGTTGCAGGGGGCCGGATTACAGAAGATGCTGTAAAGGGAAAAGCAACGGAAGAAGTAGAAAAATATTATTATAAACAAAGAACTATAAAATGGCAAAAGGCTGAAAAAGTAGAGGCTAATAATTGGACTAATATTTTGACTACAGTACAAAATGGAGACTACGCAGGAGCTAGAACTCTTGCCGAAAAGAGAATGAATATTTTACAAAACATTCAAGCTCAATCGGGAGAACCCATAAACCCTGATACAGCCGTTTCATACACACAAAAATACTATGATTTTTTACAAAACATCGACAAATATATAAAATCAGGAAGTCCTTTAGCTGCATTGGGTTCTTTGGATATGAAAAAATTTGCTGCCGTTTATGCAGAAAAATGGAAGTACGGAATTAATGTTTATGATGGAAATGGAGAAAAAATTCATGTCAGTGCAAACGAAATTAAAAATCAAATGCTGAGCGATATAAATAAAATTGCTGAAATGAAAGGAGTACCGGCAGCTTATGTATTTCCGGGAGCCATCGAAGAATTTTATAAACAGATAGAAGATGTTTTACCTCCGGGATTAAAAGAGCCTGTAAAAAACTACAAAGGAACATACGATACTCTTAGAAAGGCTCAATTAGGCGTAGATAAATTACCTCCTGAAGAACAAAAGGCCGCTTTAGAAAATGCAGGAAATTTTGTTGAAGGATTGTTGAATATTGTAGAAAAATCAAGGTATACGGATTTAGACGAGAAAGGCTTATTGTCTTTAATGGAAAAGCAATCAGGGAAGAACACAGCAAAAATGTTTGATTCATATACAGGGGCCAGCGGTGCATTGTGGTGGGGAAAAGAATCGTCCGAAAACTTAGGCAAGGTAGTAACAGAAACAACTCAGCCGGGAGTTATTACTCAAGATAGAAATGGAACTATAGTTATCAGAGAAGAAGCTAGAGCGGCCGTTGCAGCTCATGAAAACGATTTAAGACGAGAAACAGCTGCTGCATTAGGCTTGAACCCTAACGATGAAAAGGATATAGGCAAGCTATCTATTTTCTATGATACGGAAGCAAATAGAATTTATTGTACAGACGGAAACACAGCCTCTTACTTTGAAACCGACAAGAACGGTAAAGCTGTATTAAGAACAGTTGATTGGAAAACTAAGGAAATTAAAACTACAGAAAAGTTATCTGAAGAAGTTAGACAAGATAAAAAAGATACAAAAATAGAAGCAGAGAAAAAAGAAATAAATGATCTTATTCATTCCAGTTTTAAAGCTGAAAGCATACAACAGGATATTAAACCTTTTTATGATAAGCTTAATACTCAAGAAGATAGGCAACGCTTTTTGCAATTATATAGCGCAATAAATCAAAGAGAAAAAGATAAAAATATAGGTAGAGGATACAAACTCAATAAAGATGAAGTCATTAAAGCCTTCAAAAAAGGAATTTCACCGGTTGATATAATCAATGAAAGTTTAATTAAAACTATGAGTCCTAAAATAAAAGCAGAATATGATAAATTATCGGATGAAGAAAAAATAAGGTTTATTCAAAACTACAAAAAAGAAAAGAAGGACTTTAGGCATTCAAACAAAAGTATTAGTAGTTTTTAAATTAAGGAGGAATAATAATGAGCGACTTTAACGATATAATTTTAGGACAAAATCAAGGAAGACGAGGACAGACGACTTATCACTATTTAGACTTTGGACAACCTAACACTGTTTTTGATAATAATAGGTTTGAAAAGAAAAATACAGATTTATCTTTTTTGAATTCACAAAATCAAATTAGAGAAATAGAGGAAAGAGAAAAAAAACGAAAAAAGAATCAAGATAGATACTTAATAAATTTAAGTGATGGAGAATACGAAATATTAAACGCAGCGATTGTAAATGCTGAAATACCGGAAGATGAGGCCTATAGATTTGCTTCTGCATATAAATATTCAAAACAGTTTAACATGCCTTTATCCTACACTTATGAACACTTGGAAGATTTAAATAACTGGTGGTTAGGGCCGGTAAAAAAAACACCCCAAAGAGCTTTTACTTCTATCGTTAATAGTTTTACTTTAGGAAATAATACCGTAAAATTAGGCGGACTTGGAGCCCAACTTTTAAAAGCAGAACACAACGGCGATGTAAAAGAAATTCAAAGGTTACAAAATGAAATAAAAGAAATAGAAGAAGATAATGAATATCTAAAAGATGATATGCCTCGTACTTGGTTTACGAAATTATTACAATCAGGAGCACAAACAATTCCTTTTTCGGCTCATGTTTTTATACCTTCGGCTTTAGGTTCTATAATTGCACCTGGAATAGGTACGGCCGCCGGTTTTGCAAGGTCTATGGAAATGCAGACAGGATTGGAATATTTAGATTTAAAAAAAGCAGGGGTTAAATCTGATCTTGCCAAAAAAATGGCTATAATGTCGGGCGGTTTACAAGCAGCTATTGAAGTTTCTTTAGGTAACGTTGCAAGTATTACAGGCAAAGGCTTGGGAGCTGATAAGATAGTCAGTAAAATGATTACAAGATTAAACGCCAAAGGAACAATGGGCCATATTGCTAAGGGCTTAATGCATTATGGAGTAGATACATTTAGCGAAGGCGTCGAAGAAGCCGTACAAGAATTAGTAAGTGCAGGAACAAAAGAATTAGCAGCCGTCTTACAAGGTGAAGGAGTAGAAACAGACGATGCGTGGACTATTGCCGGTAATGTTTGGGAAAGTTTTAAAGGCGGTATGGCCGGTTCTTTAGTTTTAGGAGTACCGGGGGCCGTAAAGTTTACAAAGGCGAATGTACAGGAAGCAAGCAATTTAAAAAAATCTGCAATAGTAAATCCTTCAAAAGAAGATTTTATCAGAAAGAATAAAGATAATGTTATGCTTGAGGGAATGACTGAGGCGGATAAAAAAGAAAACTTAAGTTCTATTTATGAGGCACAAAAAAAGAGTAGAGAGAGTTTTCAAAAAGCAAAGATTGATGATTATGATGAATGGCTTCATCATAATGCCAGAATTGAAGGCGAAGTGATAAGAGATAAGGACGGAAAAATCATATATGAAACAGATGAAGAAGGACACATCATCAAAGAAAAAGACGAAAACGGAGAAGAAAAGCCTGTACCTAAAAGATGGGGTAAAGCCGCCGATGTTGTAAGACATGGAGATAGGCTTTATATTACCGAAGGACAAAAACATGAAAAAGCAAACGGGAATATAGAAGGTGAATACATAGTGGGAGATCCCACGCAAGAAACAGAGTATAACGATTACGGACATATTTATTATTCTTTTGACAAGGAGAAAAATACCGTAACGATTAAAAATGTAAGAGTGCAAAGCGATGAATATCAAGGCATTATAAAAGAGTTTGTAAGAGACTTTGGAGAAAAATTTGATGGAGCAAAAATTGAATGGAATCCTAAAGGTGAAACCTTACAAACGATTAAAGCTGAACTTATAGCCGAAAATCCGAACGGAAAGGAAAACGGATTACAGTATTTTATAAAAGATAGCTCCGAAGAAGTAAGAGAGAACATAAAACTTGCAGAGCGTTTAAAAGAAACAATGCCTAACTTAACCGATGAGGAGCGGCACACAGCAACGGTTATTTTTGATGCCTTAGCTAAGGGGGCCGGTATGGATGCTCAAACTTACTTGGATACATACTATTCTGATGAGATTTTAACTAACACCCCGCCTGCAGACCTTGAAAAGATAGCGGCGCAAGAAGAAGTAGACACAAAGGATATAAAGGGAGCTGCTGCCTTTAAAGAAATGCAAGGGGATATAAAAGCTTTAGTTTATGTAGGTAAAAAGGCAGATTTTAGCACATTTGTACATGAGGCAGCTCATGTTGCACGAAAGACTTTAAACGGAGACTTATTGATACAGGCGGAATCGGCTTTTAATGTAAAGGATGGCAAATGGACAAGAGCACAAGAAGAAGAATTTGCACAAGGCTTTGAACAATATTTAAAGGAAGGTGCAGCCCCTACAGAGGAATTAAAAAACATATTCCAAAAGGCTGCTGAGTTTTTAAGCCGTATTTATAAAAACTTAAAAGAAATAATCGGAATAAATGATGATATACGCAAGGTATATGATGAGCTTTTAGGAAAAGATAACAGTACCTTAAAACAGGCAGAAGAACGCATTGATAATGAGAACGAAAGCAATAGTGTATTTATAAAAAATATTTTATCGTCAGTCGATACAGTAAAACAAGCTCTTGAAGGTGTAAAAAATACAGATATAAAGAATAAAGAAACGGGCATAATAGCTCGTTTATCTTCTACCGGAATAAATAAGATGACAAGCAATAAGGCGGTAGAAAAATCTGAAGCTAACGGTTTTACGCGTAAAGAACATTATGGAGCAGTTGCAGAAATAAAAGTTCTTTATGAAAAAGCAAAATTACTTAATACTCATACAGATATAAAAAATGAACGCTCAAATATAGTAAGTATAAAACGTTTTACAGCAGCCTTGAGATTATCAGACGGTAAAAGCGGCGAAGCACTCATAACATTAAAAGAAACAGAAGAATATGGGCATAGAATATACTCGCTTGAACTTGATGAAATAATTAAGCCTGAGCAAAGATGGGAAGCCGAAAACGACAAATCCCAAAGGTGGGAGACGGCTAAAAATAGCGGCACACCCACGGCTCAGGCTGATTCCAGTATAACCGAAAATACCGAAGCCGTCAATACAGAAAAGACAGAAAAGGGAAAGATAAACGAGGCATACGAAAAGGCGACCAAGGCAGCACGGGAAGCAGTACAAAACAGCATAAAGGCAGCAGCAGAACGCAAGGAGGATATAAGATTAAACGGTGCACAGTATGAAGCTGAAACTATCGAATATTATAAGAAGAACTATCCCGGGCTTGATGATGAGGCTATAAAGGCAAAAATACAGGAAGATGCAAAAAGAGCCAAGACAAGCTATGAGGACTTTACTGCCAATAGGGCACTTGAACAAAGACGGCTTAATGATATGGGAGATATACTTTTTCAAACGGAGCCAACAAAAGAAGAGTTAAAAGAAATTGATGATGTTAGAGCAAAGTATGAGAATACCGATAAATGGCTGAAAGCCCCGAACGGGGAAGATACTAATTTAACTGAAAAGCAATGGTTACAGGTTAGAACAGATAACTTTAAGAAGTGGTTCGGTGACTGGGAAAACGATCCGGAGAATGCAAGTAAGATAGTCGATAAAAATGGAGAACCTTTAGTTGTATATCATGGAACAGGGTATAAATTCGATACTTTTTCTGTACCTCTAAATATGGAACGTATTTTTTTAACAAAAAATAAAAATTTTGCAAATAAATACGGAAATATACAGATGCCTTTATTTGTAAATGCTAGAAATGTTTTAAATGTTGACTACAAAGGCGGAGATGCTTTTGTAGAGATTAATATACAAGGTAAGAACCTTGAAAGCATTGAAGAAACAGCAGAATATGCAAGAGAAAACGGATATACAGGTTTAATAGCCGCCAATGTTACAGATTACGGAACATTCTCATCTATAAGTGATGTTAATGATGAAGTTATTGTTTTTAAACCCAATCAAATAAAATCGGCCGTAGATAATAAAGGAACTTTTGATGCGGGGAATAATAATATTTATTTTCAAACGGAGGCGGAAACTTACAAGGAAATTGTTGAGGCTTCAGAATCGGGAGGAGAAGAAACCGCTAGGGAATATTTAGAAAGTATTGTTATTGGGGAAAACCCAAGTGAAGCATATAGGTTTTTATATGCAGACAATGAAGAAAGGGCCAAAGCTGATAAGGCATATAGAGACTCTTTAACGTCTGAACTTGAAAAGGCTTTACAAAAAGATTTAAAAGATGAAAACATAAAAAACGATACATTTATTAAAATGATGGAAAACCGTGAGGCTATGCGGGAGTTTATGAAAGCTTATATAAAAGCAGAAAATCAAGGTTTTACAGAGCTGAAAGATTTAATGCAAAGCTCAGGCGGAGCATTTTCTACAATCGCATATCAAATAACAAACGGTAAACCTTTAACCGAAAAACAACACACTATAGCCTTAAATTATATTAAAGAGGATTTACAAGGCTTTAGAAATATCTTTGCAGAACTTAACGGCTTTAGTGCTTTAAGAAGTCTGACAGAAAAGGAGAAAGCATGGACTGAAACTTATGCAAAGGCGGTAAGTGAAAATCATACAGGGGAAAAACAGGCCCGTAAGTCCAGAGCTGAAATTCAAGATGAAATGTTTATTGAAGAAATTGAAGATGTACAAAAAGTAGAAGAGCTTGTAAAAGAAGCCGCTAATATTTACTATTTTGATTTTGATAACTTTAAACCGGCAGACGAGCAAGAAGCGGATTATCGCGATGACTTAAAACGAAAACAATCAAGAATAAATAGAGAAATGAAAAATCACGCATGGAAAAGTCAAATGGCAAACGCCTTTAGAGGCAAGGATTTTTCTAAAAATTCCATAAAAAATATTCAAGGGCAGATGAGAAATAACCCACGTTCTTATCGTTCTCTTTATGCGGATATAATGGGCCGTGAAGATATGAAGGTTAAAGATGCCGAAACAACGGATTCAATCATTAAAACAAAGCTCAAAAGCCGACCGGATATCGGTGTTAAACTGGATGAATTAAAGCTTGAAAATATGAGCCCTGCAGAAAAGCAACAGCTTATCAAGGTAATCGATGATAAGGAAATGGAAGATCGTATCAATAAAGGAACAATTACAAGTGAAGACATAAAACAGATAGAAGGACTTATTCAAGAAAAAAATAAAAATATAAAGGAACTTGAAAAGCAGATTGCCGAATTAAAAGAAGATAATGCATACGATAGCAGAATTATTCACAATTTGGAAGAACAATTAAAAAATGAAAGAATAAATAGAAAAGTCTTAACCGATACGGTT
>CAJPPE010000045.1 GCA_905372345.1 uncultured Treponema sp.
TCGTGTGTGCCAGAGATGGTACCGAGGGTTCGAATCCCTCTCTCTCCGTCCCGGGGCCTATGCAAAAAAGGTTTTTCGAACCCCGTCAGATCCGGAAGGAAGCAGCGGTAGATTAATTCTTTTTGTGCCGTAGTGTTCCCGGGTTTTTTATTTTAAGCCTTATTGACCTTTTGCCGAATAACCATTATCATATAGCTATGGCCTTTGCAGTAAGTCAGCAGTTAAACAGATATTACAACCTGTACAAAGATATAGATGTAACTTTCTCAAAAGAAGTGGCTTCAGCTCTTAGTTTTGATCCTAAGCAGGTTTTTGTAAGAGCTGCAGGCGGACAGTGGCCGTGCATTATCAATTCAGCTTCAATGACAAAGGCTAAAATAATTTGCGGCAAAAAAAGCGGCTTTATTGAAAATTTAAGAAACGGAGTTACTTCAGCCAATATTAGGTTTGCTTTTTTTGATACTGAAGGGAAAGCTCCTCTTTCTTTTTTTGTTGCAGCAAAACTTGTCGGAATCTCATCTTATGAAGCCGGAAATCATGATCTTGTTTTAATTACATTTGAGTATACACAGCGGGCTCCTGATGATTTAATAGAAAAATTAGGCATCTTACTTGAAGCTAATATCAATTCACAAAAACGGCAAAACGAGAGAGTTGTTATTACTCCGGAGATAAGCAGAAAAATAGGTCTTGTAGAAAAAGGAACGGTTGTGTATGTAGATGCGGTTCCCAGACGCTGTCTTATTAGGGACCTCTCTTTTTCAGGAGCAAAAATATTTCTTGTCGGTGTTGCTAATTTTTTGATGAATAAAGAAGTTATACTCCGTTTTGCTTTTGAAGACCCCCGTTCAGCATTCGGAATAAAGGGGCGAATAGTAAGAACAGAACCCGTCGAGGGAAGAAAGGATTTAGTTGCTCTTGCAGTCAATTATTATCCGCAAAATATTCCGATGATGTATAAGATGTATTTAAATAAGCATTTTTCTGTTGTCCGCAAATCAAATTCTGACGGTTTTGGAGACGACTTTTTAGAAGATGTTGCTCCTAGTTCTGATTCTGTTTCTTCACCTGCTGCAAGTACGGCTCCCCTAACACCGCCCCCAGCCGATTCGGCTTCAGAGCAGGCTTCTCAACAATAAATAGACTAAACTTTCAATTTACCATATTTAGGAGAAAAAATGCAAAATCCTATCGATTCGCTTTTATACGTACAAATATCGGCCGAACAAGCCGGCAAGATTTTTGAAGACCTTGACTCTTCTATTCCTCTTCCTATTCAATTATCCGAACCTAACCAAAAAGAAGATTTTAAGGCCGAAGATATGGAGCCGGAAATGATTTTAGCCGGAATGCTTACCGTTTTTGCTTATGATCGGGAAAATCCAAATATTCAGTATTACAGAAAAATATTCAATTTACTCCGTCCCGATATCCGTAAAGAAATGACTCAGGCCGCAATCATCAAAACAAGAAATTTTGATTTTGAAATGGCTGAAGAGATTTTACTTTCTCTTGAAGGTTTAAATCCGGATGACGGCATAACTAAATTAAATCTTGCTCTTTTGATGGAGGAGCGTGCTCAATATTGTCAGATGAGAAATCTTTTTGAAGATGCTTTGAGCTTTAATAAAAGAGCCGAAGCGCTTTATTCCGAACTTATACTTTTTGAGCCTCCTTTGCCGGCAGCTTTTTTTAATGCTGCATATTTTTTTATAAAGCAGAAAAATTATATAAAAGCCAAATCTCTTTTAAAAACATATTTGGAAATAGAAAATGACTCTTCAGAAACGGCCGAATTCCGAAAAGCTAAGGCTTCCGAGATGCTTAAAATTATTTCGGAGCAAGCCCTCGACGATGAGCTTTTCCAAAAAGCCCATAAATATATTGATTTAGGCGAAGAAGAAAAAGCCGCCGAAAGTATAAAGCTTTTTTTGCGAAAAAATCCTAAGGTCTGGAATGCTTGGTTTTTGTTGGGCTGGGCTTTAAGACGAATGAGCCGATGGGAAGATGCCCGATCTTCTTTTTTAAAAGCTATTGAACTTTTAGAAAATTCCGAAATTTCAGACAAGGAACCTCTTTGTGATGTTTACAATGAGCTTGCAATTTGTTTGATGGAGTTAAAACTTTTTGATGAAGCTGAAAAATATCTTATAAATGCCCTGAGTTTAGATTCCGAGAATATAAAAATTATTTCCAATCTCGGTACCCTCGCCCTAAAACAGGGAAAACAAGAAGAAGCCGAAGCCTTTTTTAGAACCGTTTTAGAAATAAATCCTGACGATAAAATCGCTTTAAGTGTTTTAGGAAAATAATGCAATTAAAAGTAGAATACAAAAAAAAGTGCCGTCTAATTTGACGGCACTTTTTATTCCTTTTTAATTTATTTCCCCTCTCTTAAAACATATGAAAGGCATAACTCTGCAGTGTTATAAATAGATTCAAAAAAGGTTCTTTCAATACCGTGCGAAGTATAAACCGTCATACCAAAAGCGGCATGTTTTAAGTTATTGCCGTGTATAAAGGCACACATTCCATCTGTGCTATAGCGGTGGTAAAGTTCAACTGAATACGGAATGTCTATCTCCTTTGCCATTTTAATCAGCTCGGTTGTTAAAGCTCTGTCATAGTTGAACAGTCGGTCTCCTGCTACAATGGAAACACTTCTTTCAGTACCGCTGTTATCGGGACCAATCACGCCTATATCAATTGCGGCGTATTCTCTAACTTCAGGCGGAACATAGGAGCCTCCGGCGTTTACTTCTTCGTAATAAGGGAAAGCAAAAAGAGTTCTGTATTTTGGTTTTTTACCGGTAGTTTTTAAGTATTCTAAAACTGAAAGGGAGGCTGCAACAGCCGCCTTATTATCTAAAAAACGCGATCTTATTCTGCCATTAGGCATGACTTCAAAATAGGGCTCGGGAGCAATCCAATCTCCGACTGAAATTCCTAATTCTTCAACAGCTTCTTTTGAATCTACTTCTTCGTCCAACAAAAACCGCATATTAACATCAGTACGAGGCATATCTTTGGCATCATCAAAAACATGAACCGAATGGTGTTGTAAAGCGATGTAGCCCGTGTATTTTTTCATATCGCGGGTGAACAAATAGCATTTACTGTGCTCCAAACTGTGATGGTTTAAGCCTCCTAATTCTTTTAGTGAAAGCGAGCCGTCTTCGTTTATGCAGCGAACCAAATAGCCTAATGTGTCCATATGTGATCCTACCAAAACCGTGCGGCTGTTATCTTCTCCTTCTGCTTCAATGTAAAAGCAGTGCCGCTCGTCTTCAAAACTTTTGAATCCCAAGCTGTCGGCGTATTCCTTTAAAACGGGATTTCCCAACTCGTAAAATCCGACAGGGCTGGGTGTATTGACGACTTTTTCCAGCACTTCCAAAAGGTATTCCGCCTTAATTCGTTTTTTGTGTGCATCTAAAAACATAAACTTCTCCTTATTTAATATAAATGACAAGCAATAATATGTCCGGCCTCAATTTCCTTTAAGGCCGGCGAAACGGTCAAGCATTTTTCCGTAGCGTGCGGACATCGCACTGCAAATCGACATCCCGGCTTAGGATCAATCGGAGAGCTTATTTCTCCTTTTAACAAAATCCTCTCCGGTCTATTATGAATCCTAGGTACAGGTATAGCAGATAAAAGAGCTTTTGTATAGGGATGCATAGGATTCAAAAAAAGCTGCTCGGAAGGAGCCTTTTCCACGGCCTGCCCCAGATACATAACCATAATTTCATCGGAAAAATAATTAACGACCGATAAATCATGAGTTATAAAAATATATGTAAGGCCTAATTTTTCTTGCAGCTCTTGCAGCAAATTTAAAATTTGAGCCTGAATCGATACATCAAGGGCAGAAACCGGCTCATCACAAACGATGAATTTCGGGTTTAAGGCAATTGCCCTTGCAACGCCAATTCTTTGTCTTCTCCCGCCGTCCAGCTCGTGCGGATAGGCATTAAATAAACGAGGCGACAAACCGACCGTATCCATTAGCTCTTTTATTCGCTCTTCAAATTCTTTTTTACTTTTATAAGTTTTATGAATCTTCATAGGATTGCCGATTAAAGAAGCTACAGTCCGGCGGGGATTTAGCGAGGCAAAAGGATCTTGAAAAATAATTTGCATTTTCTGCCGTAATTTTCTCATTTCGCCTGCGTTTAATTTTGCAATATCGGAATTTTCAAAAAATACCGAACCTGAAGTCGGCTCCAATAAACGCAAAATAGTCCTGCCCAATGTCGATTTACCACAACCGGATTCACCTACAACACCTAAGGTTTTTCCTTCATCTAAAGAAAAGTTTATATCATCAACAGCGTGCAACATTCCCTTGGGCGTTTTAAAATATTTTTTTAAGTTTGAAACTTTTAAGATTTCTTTGCTCATTTTTCAGCCCTCCTTTTTACGTCTGCCATCAGTTTAAAATCAAAAAGGTTTTTGTATTTATCCTCATATGCCAGACAGGCAACATAGTGGCTGTCATTTAATTGAGAAAGCGATGGTAAGTTTTTTTCGCATTCAGATTTTGCGTAGGGACAACGCGGAAAAAATGAGCAGCCTGCCGGTAAGTTTGTCGGGTCAGGCATTAAACCTTTAATTGGGCGTAGGGGTTCATGCCGATTTTCGACATCGGGTAAAGAATTAAATAAACCCTCCGTATAAGGATGCTTAAAATTATCAAAAATATCTTCTAAGTTGCCTTTTTCTACAATTCTTCCGGCATACATAATTGCAACTTCGTCACATATATCAGCAACAACTCCAAGGTCGTGGGTAATCATTAAAAGAGAAGTTTTATAATCCTTGCGTAACCGCTTCATCAAATCGAGAACTTGAGCTTGAATTGTTACATCTAAAGCTGTGGTTGGCTCATCGGCGATAAGAAGACGAGGATTACAGGCTAGAGCAATTGCAATAATAACCCGTTGCTTCATTCCGCCTGAAAATTGATGAGGATAATCGCCTGCCCGTTTTGCGGAGATACCAACCATTTCCAGCATCTTGCCTGCTTCGATTAAAGCCTCCTTTTTATTAAGATCTTGATGCTTAATAAAACATTCCGCTATTTGATTTCCTACCTTCATAACAGGATTTAAGGATGTCATCGGATCTTGGAATATCATCGAGATTTGATTTCCACGAAGTTTCCGCATTTCTTTTTCCGGTAATTTGAGCAGATCAACTTCTTCTTGAATTATCTTTCCGCTGTCGACGGAACCGACGGGTTCAGGCAATAAGCCCATTATAGCTAAGGCTGTAGTCGTTTTTCCTGCACCTGTTTCACCCACCAATCCCAGAGTTTGCCCCGTTTTAAGTTGAAAGGTCAAATCATTTACAGCCTTGACTACAGCTGTATCTGTTTTGTAAGAAACCGATAAATTTTGTATATCTAAAGCTAATTTTTCTGTCATTACGATACCCTATTGTTTGAGTTTTGGGTCTAATGCGTCTCTAAGACCATCGCCTAATAAATTTATCGCCAAAGCCGTGATAGCTATTGCCAAACCCGGAAATACAATTAAATATCCTGAATTCTTAAAGTATTGTCTTCCATTGGAGAGCATTGCACCCCATTCGGGGGTCGGTGCTTGAACGCCCAATCCTATAAAACTCATTGACGAGATTGTAAGGATTGCACCTGCTAATGCAATTGAATATTGAACTATGATGGGTGCCAAACTATTAGGTATAACTTCTTCAAAAATAATCCGCCAACTGCTCGCACCGTTTGCCTTAGCTGCTTCAATAAATTCGTAACTCCTTACAGATAAAACTGAAGCTCTAGCGATTCGGGCAAAGCGGGGCATTCCTGCAATTGCAATTGCCAATATAAGGTTTACGCTACTTGTTCCCAAGGCGGCTACAACCGTAATTGCTAAAAGCATATTAGGAATGGCTAAAAAAACATCCATAATTCTCATTATAATTGAATCTACAATGCCTCCGAAATATCCTGCAATAGAACCAAATAAAGCACCTATAAAAGTGCCGACGGTAATAGAAATTGCAGCAACAATTAATGAAATTCTTGAACCATGTATTAACCGAGCTAAAACATCACGCCCGAATTCGTCCGTACCTAAATAATGCTCTGATGACGGAGGTTGTAGCGTAGCATCGTAGTTGGGTTTTATTGCCATTGTTTCATAGTCATATAATTGATCGGCAAAGATTGCCAATAAAACTATACACATTACTATTACCATTCCGACAAGGGCGGTCTTGTTTTTTCTAAATCGACGCCAAGTTTCGGTAAATAAACTGTTTTGCTTAGGTGGTAGTGCTTGCGTTTGTTTTTCCATAATTTAGACCTCTTTGTTTAAGCTTTAATTCTTGGGTCGATAATACCATAAACAAAATCGACCAATAAATTTACAAAACTGAATGCAATACAAAAGCAGGTAATTGACCCCATAACCGCCGGTATATCCTTACCTTTAATTGCACTAATCATAAAACTGCCTACACCCGGAAGAGAGAATACAGCTTCTATGACAACCGAACCGGCCATCATTGATCCAAACTGTAAACCTGCAATTGTAACTACAGGAATGAGAACATTTCTTATTTCGTGTTTATTTACTATTTCTCTTGGAGTTAGGCCTTTAGCTTTTGCTGTTCGTACAAAATCCGTGCGGACAACTTCCAGCATAGCAGACCTTGTCATTCGCATAATATTTGCGGCACAAGAAATTCCTACTGCAAAACACGGCATAATAAAACCTTTAAAGCCTGATAGGCCTTGTGATGGCAACCAGCCCAGTCTCAGTGAGAAAAACATAATCATCATTAATCCGAACCAAAATGACGGCATTGCGATACCAAGCATACCTAATACTGTTGCCAGTCCATCAATGAAAGAATATTGTTTTAAGGCTGAAATTGTTCCCAAGGGAATGCCGACTAAAATTGCTATCAGCATTCCGCCAAGGGCTAATTCTATGGTAATGGGGAACCGTTGAATAACCTCTCTAAAAACATCGCGATTATTAAAATAAGAGCGGCCTAAATCCCCTTTTATCATATTACCAACATATCGAAAATATCTAACAAAAAAAGGATCGTTAAGCCCTCTTTCAACTCTCCATCTGTCAATACTTTCTTGAGGCGCCATTTCTCCAAGAGCTAATCTAGCAGGATCGCCAGGAGATAAGTCCAAAACAAAAAAAATTAATAAGGTTACGCCCAAAATAACCGGTATTAAAAGAAAAAACCGTTTTAGCACATACTTTAACATTTACATACTCCCATAAAAACTATAAAACCTAACCGACCGGTTTGTTAGAAATGTTTTAAGGACCGGTCGGTTAAGTACAAATCCAAGTAAACTTACAAAAGCTTCACACTTTTGTAAATCGTTGTAAAAATTCAACAAATTTTCATAAGCAACTACTTGACAGTATGTAATTTATCGAAGTTATGCATATAAATACTGGATACATCAAAGCCTTCAATATTTTTACGCATAGCTATAAAGCCCATATCCGAGCTAAAACCTATAATAGCACATTCTTCTGCAACAACTTTGGCAATGTCTGTATAAGCCTGCAATTTTTCATTATTGTCGTTGGTTGTAGAGCCTTTTTCTAAAAGTTCTTCTATTCTCGGATCCCAAAAACATGCGTAATTATATCCGCCAGCTGCAACTGTTGCCTTACTGAATAAGGGGCGATATGTATTGTCCGGCTCTGCATTTGCAACCCAGCCTGCAAACGAACTTTGATGTAATCCCTTGCCGATTCTTTCAACGTACATAGCTCTTTCAACTTGATCTAATACCAACTCTATACCTACTTCACGGCAAGCGGCCTGTACAACCTGCAAAGCTCTAGCCTGAGATTCACTTCGGAGTGTACAAGTGAATTTAAATCCATCCGGTTTTCCGCCTTCTTTTAATTTAGCTTTTGCTTTTTCAAGATCATACTCATATTTTTTTATGTCAGGAGTGTAACCTATGGCTGCAACACCTATACAAGAGTAATTAGGCACTGCATAACCGTTACTTTGAATTTTAATAATTGCATCTCGGTCAATACAGTGAGCAACAGCTTGTCTTAGAGCCTTATTATTAAAAGGCTCCTTTGTTACATTAAAAGCGATACCATTTAATACCGTAGTAATATATTCTTCCATCTTCAAATTTGCATTTGCTTTAATATCATTTACGGAAATAGAGGGAACATCTATAAGAACATCAATTTCACCAGCTTCAAGAGCAACCATTCGGGATGTTTCTTCTGGAATGACTTTGAAGATTAAGCCTGGAGATTTTGCTTTTTCTTTCCAATAGTTTTCATTTCTTACCAGCTCAAACTGGCTGCCAAGAGTCCACGATTTAAAAGTAAAGGGGCCTGTGCCGATTACAGTTTCTGAACTTTCCATTTGTTTTCCTGCGGCATCTAAGGGCTCAACAACTTTTTTGCACATAATTGAGCTGCCCATGTGAGACAGTGAAGATGTCAAGGCAGAAGACGGTGTTTTAAGATGAAGAACAACCTTTAATTTGTCTACAACTTCGATATCACCAACCATTGCAATTAGGTGACCCACCTTCCCTGATTTCTTTTGTCTGTCTAAAGAGAATTTAACATCTTCAGCGGTTAAAGGTTCTCCATTGCTAAACGTAATCCCTTCTCGTAACGAAATTTCAAGAGTTTTAGGATCTTTGTAAACTAAGTCCTTTGCAAGCCAATTTTCAAACTGCATTGTTTTATTATTCAGTTTGACTAATGTTTCAAAAACATTTCTGGTAACACTTGCAGAAGAAACATCATTGTGTAGATGCGGATCCAAAGAAGTAATATCAGATTTTTGAGCAATTACAATAAACCCGTCTGCAGAAGATTGCTTTGCTTGCTCTGCATTATTACCTCCACAGCTGATAAGACAAAAAACCATCGTAAAAATTAACAAAGCCGTTAATATCCTTTTCATTTTATACCTCCAAGTACAATAAAATGAGTTCATAAAAGAACTAAAATTTAACTGAGAAAAGAGTAAGATGAAATAATCATCAATACACTTTTCTCAATTAAATTATTGTAACAT
>CAJPPE010000046.1 GCA_905372345.1 uncultured Treponema sp.
GTATTATACCAAGTAAGATTACTTCACATTTTTAAGGAGATATATAATGAAGATATTGGTTATCAACTGCGGAAGCTCTTCTTTAAAGTATCAGCTCATTGATATGACTAACGAAGATGTTTTGGTAAAAGGCCTTGTCGAAAGAATCGGTATTGAAGGTTCGCGTATTAAACACGAAAAAAAAGGAATGGATGCCGTTTTAATTGAAGAAAAAATGAATGACCACAAAAAAGCCATTCAGCTTGTTTTGGAAGCCCTCATCAATAAAAATCACGGTGTTGTAAAATCCATGGATGAGATTACGGCTGTAGGTCACAGGGTAGTTCACGGCGGGGAAGAATTCAATAAGTCCGTTCTTTTGGATGACAGGGTAATGGCCGGTATCAAAGAATGTATCGACCTTGCTCCCTTACACAACCCCGCAAATATTATGGGAATCGAGGCTTGTAAGGCTCTTATGCCGAAAACTCCGATGGTTGCGGTTTTTGATACGGCCTTCCATCAAACAATGCCGGCAGAAAACTATATCTATGCTCTTCCATACGAGTATTACGAAAAATATAAGATACGCCGTTACGGTTTCCACGGAACATCACACCGCTTTGTTTCTGAAAAAGCCTCCGAAACCCTCAAAAATAATTCGGCCGATTTTAAGGTTATTACCTGCCACTTAGGAAACGGTTCCAGCTTGGCTGCTATCAAGGGCGGAAAATGTGTAGATACCTCGATGGGACTTACCCCCCTTGAAGGTTTAGTCATGGGAACCCGCTCAGGAGACCTAGACCCTGCAATTCTTCCCTTTATTATGAATAAGGAAAAACTTTCCGCCGATGATATGAGCAATGTTTTAAACAAAAAATCCGGCGTTTTGGGTATTTCGGGTGTAAGCAGCGACTTCCGTGATATTGAAACCGCTGCAAAAGAAGGAAACAAGAGAGCTCAGCTTGCCTTGGATGTATTCTGCAACAGGGTTAGAAAATACATAGCTTCTTATGCCGCCCAGCTCGGCGGAGTGGATGCTCTGGTCTTTACAGCCGGTATAGGTGAAAACTCTATCGAGCTTAGAGAAAAAATCTGTCACGGTTTGGAATTCCTCGGCGTTGAACTCGATTCCGAGAAAAACAAGGTAAGGGGAAAACTTACCGATGCAAGCAAGGCCTCATCAAAGGTCAAGGTTCTTATCATTCCTACAAATGAAGAGCTTATGATTGCTAAGGATACGATGGCATTGGTAAAATAAAGTTCTTTCAAACTAACTAAAGACAAAAAAAGGCGGGCCTTGTTTAAAGCCCCGCCTTTTTTAATGGGAACCTCGAAAAACTTCAGTTTTTCGAGGTTCCTTAATCAGCTTTTATCTGTAAGATAAAAACGCTAAACCTTATTCTACAACAGCAACCAAATCATTTGACTTTAAAATCAAATGATCTACACCGTCGATTTGAATTTGAGTTCCGGCATATTTGTCGTGAATAACTTTTTGGCCGACTGAAACCTTAATCTTTTCTTTGTCGTCACCTACAGCTACAACAACACCTCTTTGGGTTTTTTCTTGAGCTGTGTCGGGAATGATGATTCCGCCGGCAGTTTTTGTTTCTACGGCATCCGGTTTTACTAAAACTCTGTCTCCTAAGGGTTTAACTTTCATCAAAAGACCTCCTGAAAAATTAAAAGAACACAAAAAGCAGTATTTGTGCCTTTTTGGCACTCTTTTTTGTGTTTTATTTCGGGTTGTGTCATTTCAATACATAAGTCCCGAATACCATAAAATATAAGAAAAAAGAGCTAAAAAGGCAATAGGTTTTGCTCATTTTCGGTACAGGATGTTGAATTTTATAAGTCTATATTGAATATAGAGTTATATTTTCAAACCTTCTTTTTTGACAGTTTAAAAATATTTTTTTTGAACATTTGCTTTTTGGCATAGTTTTTGCTGGTATATACCGGAGGTCAAAAAGACTTTCCAATTTTATACAAGGAGTTAAGTTATGTATAACAGGACAAAAAATAATTATGATGCAGAAATGAACTCGTTGGCTACTTATTTAAAAGAAATCAATCAGATACCGCTTTTAACAGCTGAAGAAGAAATAAAATATGCTAAACTCGCCGAAAAGGGAGATGAATATGCCAAAAATATGTTGGTAAATTCAAACCTCCGCTTTGTTGTAAATGTAGCAAAAAAATATCAAAACCAAGGGCTTCCCCTTATGGATCTTATCAGTGAAGGCAATATAGGTTTGATGAATGCCGCCGAAAGATTCGATGTTTCAAAGGGTTATAAATTTATTTCTTATGCTGTTTGGTGGATTAAACAATCTATCTTAAAAGCTATTTGCGAAAAATCAAGGATGATACGTCTTCCCTTAAACAGGGCAAACGAGCTTGTTCAAATAGAAAAGGCCAAAAAAGAAATCGACTTTTCGGGAAATGAAACTCAGGAACTCAATGAGATTGCAGGCATATTAAATATGGACAATTCTATGGTTCACACAATTATGAATGCAGCCAGAGAGCCTATTTCCATAGATGCTCCCGTTTTTGATGAGCCCGGAAGCTCCAGTGTAAACGACTTTTTACAGGACGAAACTCACCAAATGCCTGAAGACTATGCAATGGATATGAGCCTTAGAGATGAAGTAAACGAGCTTCTTAAAAATCTTGACGATAGGGAAGCCGAGATAATCCGTTATCGTTTCGGGCTTGGCGGTTATGCCCCTCTTTCATTAAAAGAGGTAGGGCTTATCTTTAATCTTACAAAAGAAAGAATACGCCAGATTGAAAAAAAGGCCTTGCAGCAGCTTAAAAAGCCTGCCGAAAAACAAAAACTTGCCGTTTACGTTGCGTAAACGATTTACGTTGCGTAAACGATTTTACTCCATAATGTACAAGACGGTTTCCATGTTGCCGCCGCGCAGGCTGTGTTTTTTTAAGACGGCATCCTTATTTTGCTTACAGAATATTTTTTCAAATTCTTTTTTGCTTGTGATAAAGCCGAGTTTCCAGTCCGGGAAATGCTGAGGTATTTCGGCCATCCGTTTATAAAGTTCAAAGGCTTCTTCCTCGCTTCCGAGCCTTTCGCCGTAGGGCGGATTCGATAAAAGGATGCCGCTTTCGTATGGGGCTTCCAGTTCCGAAAAGTCCGATTGAATAAAGTCAGGCCTCTCGATGTGATGGGTAATGCCTGCTGTATGAAGTTCCCTTCCTGCGATGATGCAGGCTCTTTCGGCATTGGCCTTTGAAAGAGAGACTGCTTCTTCCGAAATATCCGAGCCCGTTATCCTTGCAAGGCAGTCGGTGCGTACCTCCGAGGCGGCTCTTTCTTTTTCTTCCTTTAAGACGGCTTCTATTTTTTCTTTTTCAAAACAAATAAAGTTTTCAAAGGCAAAGTGACGGGCAATCCCGGGCGGAATGTTATAGGCATACCAAGCAGCTTCAATCGGAATAGTCCCTGAGCCGCAAAAAGCATCGTGGAGGGGGATTTTTCTTTTCCACTGCATTAGCTGAATTAGTACGGCTGCCAAGGTTTCCCTCATGGGGGCGGCTCCTCCGCTTAAACGGTACCCCCTTCTATAAAGAGGTTCCCCCGATAAGTCCAGACAGACATAGACATTGTTGTTTTCGATATAAATGCGGATCATAAAACGGGTGCCGGTTTCGGGCAGGGAATGCATATTCCATTTTTTGCACAGCTTGTCGCAAACTGCCTTGTGGACGATGGATTGAACGGCATGTTCCGAAGAAAGCTTGGATTTATAGGTACGCACCTTGTCGATTGTAATGCGGGCATCACGCGGAAAATAGTTATGCCAGTCTATCGAAAAGACTAAATCAAATAGAGCATCAAAATTTTCGGCCTTTGCGGTATTTATAAGCATAAAAACCCTGTCGGCTGTGCGTAAAAAATAGTTTGCCTTAAAAAAAGCTAAAAGAGGTTCGGCTTCGGCTGAAGTAAAAAAAACCCTTCCGGGCAACCTATTGTAAGGCTTAAAACCTAAAAGTTTTAGTTCCCTTGTAAGTACAGGTTCTGCACCTACGGCGCATAGTGCAATAAAATCATTCATAAGTGTTTTGCAGTATAGCATTTTTTTAAAATTTTTTATATACTGTAAATCATGAAATAATCGTTATAAAATGATCTAAATTAAATTGGAGAATATATGAAAAACCTTAAAAAAATCTTGACAGCCGCTTTGGCTTTTTTGCTTATTTTTTCTTTTTTAGTTTCTTGTAAAACAAAGGATTCAAATTCGCAGGCTGACGGCGAATCAAAAGCCGTTTTAATAAAGCATCCTGAAAGAATGTTTTGGGAAATAAAAAAAGAAGATACTTCAATCTATGTTTTGGGTACAATTCATGTTGCAGACAAGGATTTTTATCCGTTGGAGGATAAGATACTGGAAGCCTTTGATAAAGCTGATAGACGGGTCAGCGAATTAGGCGGCAAAAAAGAACTGGAAACCTTACAGGAAAAATTACAAATTAAGATGCTTCAACATTTTAATCTTAGTCCCGAAAAAGATTTATCTAATTTTTTATCCGAAGATGAAATAAATGTTGTTAAACAAGAATTGGGAGAAAACATTGCTGCTCCTCTATTTAAATTTAATCCTTGGGTTCTTACAATCGCTTTAAATCAAGTACTGTATACAAAGGCCGATCTTGACCCTCAAAACGGTATAGATATGCATCTTTTAAATCGTGCCGGTAAGAAAAACATTGAAGCCCTTGAAAGTATCGACGAACAGCTGGATCTCTTATCTTCAGGAACTTTTGAAGAACAGCTAAAGGCTCTTAAAGAAACTATAGATGAATTACAAAATACCGATAAAACCATTGGCTGGCTTACAAAGTTAAAAAAGCTTTATTTGGAAAACAATACCGAGGAATTAAAAGATTTTATAGGTTCTCTTTTGGATATGAGTGAAGGTATATCTCAAGATGCTCTTTTAAAAGATAGAAATATTGTTTGGGCTGACAAATTTGAAGAATATCTTAATAAGGGCGGAACAACCTTTGTATTTGCCGGCCTTGCTCACTTTTTAGGAGAGGACAGCGTATTTGAACAAATGAGAATAAAAGGAATTTTAGAATAAAAGGCGGATAAAATGAAAAAAGGACTTATCTTTGTGTGTTTTATGCTTTGCTTTTTCTCATGCAAGACAAAGCAAATTCAGCCTAAAATTGAAGGAGCTTATATACAGCTTACGGACAAGGCTCAAATATCTTTTAAAGACCTCCCCTGTACCGTCTTTTTTTCGGACGGCACTCAAGAAAAACATCTTACGAATGAAGACGGCAAGGTTGTAGTTCAAGTTATTGAAGGCCGTATAATAACAAAGGTTGTATATGATTTTTCGGATTATAAAAAAAGGCCCGAAGGGAAACTTTTGGCAAAGGAGGAGTTTTCAATAATAAGAAAACTTAAAATAAAACCCAAATCCTTGATACAGGAATTCAATATCGACCTTGAGCCCCGAAAGGGAATGCAGCTGATAATAATCTTGGATGTGTTTGATATTTAAAAAATATCTTCTTCTTCTAAAAACCTGCCTGCAAAACGGTATGTATTTTTCCAATACTTTTCTTCTAAGGAGGAAATTATTACGCCTGTATGTTTACCCTGCGAAGCGGCGTGGATAAATTCCCCGTTCCCTATGTAAATTCCTACATGTGATAATTTGTTTCCCACGGTATAGAAAAATAAAAGATCGCCGGGTTGAACTTCTTTGTCTGGAATCCGTTTGGCAAAGTCTGCAAGTCCCTTTGTGCTTCTGGGAATAGTCATTTCAAGACCGTCAAGAGCAGCTCTATATACAAAACCTGAACAATCCATTCCGGCCTTAGTGGTTCCTGCATATTTATATGGGGTTTTTAAGTATTTATATGCGGCATTTATAAAATCGAGCCGAGAAGATTCGGGCGGTTGAGCTCCAAAAATCATGCATCCGTTTAAAAAAAAGCTTAAAAGAACAAAAATAAATATTTTTCTCATAAATTATGCAACCTCTTATCTTTTATCGGGTCTAACTATAAGAGAATTTAGCTAAATTTATTTATAAAAGGAAGATCTTATGGCAAATCTTAATAAAAAGCCCTGGGCATTTTTAGATGAATGGAGAGGCTCAAAGTTTAAAGGCGAATGGCCGACCCTCCCCGAAATGTTTGAAATTACTGCGGAGCGGTATCCTAACAGGAATTGTTTTACGGTCTTTGAACCGGATCGTATTACCCTTTCTTATTCGGAAAGTTTGAAGGTAATAAAAGACTTGGCTTATTGGATGACTGAAAACGGTGTTACAAAGGGAACTCATGTTGCCGTTTCAGGAAAAAACTCCCCCGAATGGGCTGTTGTATATTTGGCAACCCTTTTTGCAGGGGGAATAATAATTCCGATAGACTACGGTCTTCATAATGAAGAAATTGAAGTTCTTTTAAAAACGGCAAAGCCTAAACTGTTCTTTTTAGATGAGGAAAAGTTTCCAGTTTTTGCAGAAAAAGCAAAAAACGAAAGCTACATAGGTTCTCTTTATTCTTTAAGTAAAAAACACCCTGAAATTTATGTTTATAATATAAAGCCGTCGGGTACACCTGAACTTGCAAAGGCCCAAGAAAATGATACGGCTGCAATTCTTTTTACCTCAGGTACAACGGGAAACCCCAAAGGCGTTGTTTTAACACATAAAAACTTCGTTTCGGACTGCTATATAGCCCAGTCCAACCTTAACATTTACCATACAGACGTATTCTATGCTCTTTTACCGCTTCATCACTCTTATACGATGCTTGCGGTATTTATCGAAGCCCTCTCGGTCGGTGCAGAGCTGGTATTTGGAAAAACTCTTGCAGTATCAAAGATGCTTGCCGAGCTTAAAGCCGGAAAAATCACAATGCTTTTGGGCGTTCCGCTCTTGTTCAATAAACTCCTTGCAGGTATTTTTAGGGGAATTAGGGCGAAGGGTATTGTAGTTTTCGGTATTATCAAGGCGTTAATGGGCTTTTCATACTTTGTTAAAAAGGTCTTTAAGGCCAATATAGGAAGTAAGCTCTTCCACGGCATTTTGGATAAGGCCAGTTTAGGAAATGTGCGTATCGCTATATGCGGAGGCGGACCTTTGGCTCCCAAAGTTTTTAGAGCCTATAACGAATTCGGTATCGACTTTATTCAAGGCTATGGTTTGACGGAGACCTCTCCCATTATTGCTCTTAATCCGAAAGAACACTTTAAAATCGCCAGTGTCGGACAGTACTTTATTTCTTATATGGAAATGAAGATTCTCGATCCCGATGAAAAGGGAATAGGCGAGGTTGCCGTAAAGGGACCGATGGTTATGCAGGGCTATTACAATATGCCCGAAGAAACAGCCGAAGTTCTTTCTCCCGACGGCTGGTTAAAGACAGGAGACCTCGGCTGGCTTGATGATGAGGGTTATCTCTACCTTTGCGGAAGAGCTAAAAACCTCATAGTTACCGCCGGCGGAAAAAACGTCTTCCCCGAAGAAATCGAAAATATGTTCCAGCTTTATTATAATGAAATTGAACAGATTACCGCTGCAGGCTATCAGGCTGAAGAAGGCGAAGAAGTCGAAGCCCTTGTTTATCCCGCCGATGAACTTTACAAAAAGCTCAATATGACGCGTGGCACAAGCGAGGGTGATGCAGCCGCCCAAAAAGAAATCGATGCCATTATCGAAACCGTAAATAAAAAACTTTTACCTTATCAGCGGATTACAAAGACAACCTATCTATCCGAACCGCTCGAAATGACCACAACCAAAAAAGTAAAGCGTTTTAAGAAGTAGGTTTTAATCAACAACCCCGACGCAAGCGTCGGGGTATTAAACCCTCCGCACGAATAAAAAATTCCCCATTATCAATTAAGAACATCATCCCTTACAAAACGGCAGCAGCTGTGGTATAATGTATATTAGGGAGGTGTGATATGCAAAAACGGTTTGACGATTTAACGATTACCGACGATTACATGTTCTGTGCGGTGATGCAGGATAAATCTATCTGTACAACGGTTTTGAATATGGTGCTTGCAGACTCGATCGGGCAGATTAGCGATATAACCTATCAAAAAACATTTGACCAAGCAGGCTATGCAAAAAGCATACGCCTTGATGTATGGGTTACCGGCAGTAACGGCAATGTTTATGATGTAGAAATGCAAACTACAAATAAACAAGACCTTGCCAAGCGGTTACGATACTATCAATCGGTTATCGATGTAAGCAGTCTTGAAAAGGGAGGACATTATACCGACTTACCCGATTCGTTCATCATCTTTTTTTGTCCGTTCGACTACCTGAACAGCGGTCTGCCGGTATACACCTTCAAAACGATATGCAGCGAAGATAACACAATCACATTACAGGACGGCATAACCAAAGTCATTATCAACAGCACTGCCTCAGATAAGGAGCCGGACCCTGAACTTAAAGCCTTCTTGGAATACATGAACGGCGTTGTCAGCGATAAACCTTTTATCCGCAAGATAGACAGGTATATCAAAGAACTAAAAGAAAATGAGGAGAGGAGGAAAGAGTACATGTTAATACAATCATTTGAAATGGATGCACGAAAAGACGGCATACAACAAGGTATTCGGCAAGGATTACAACAAGGTAAATCGCTCGGTCTTGCTGAAGGTTCCCGTCAAGCAAAGCTTGAAACGGCAAGGCTGATGAAAGGTATGAATTATCCGATTAGTGATATTTGCACAATATCGGGTCTTTCCGTTGAAGAGATTGAAAAACTGTAATTCGGTTAATTGGTAATGTGTAATTGTTAATGAGTAATTGATACGGTGACAAACCCATTACCAATTAAACAACTTTATTCTAAAAGCCTTGCAATTTCGCCCCTAATCCTGTATACTATTGTTATGCTAAAGGAAAGGAATGGAAAAGCCGATCGGCTTTACAAAAAAATTACAAAAAGTTTTGCAAAAGTGCTTGACATAAAGCAGCCTATCGGGCAAAATTCACAGCTTCACAGCTTCACAGCTTCACAGCTTCACAGCTTC
>CAJPPE010000047.1 GCA_905372345.1 uncultured Treponema sp.
TCCGTAAGCTCGCAGAAGAATCAAGCACTCAGGGCAAAACCATTACTTCTACCCTCAAAGTTCTCTCAGGCGAAATTGAAGCTCTTTCAGCCTCTTCAAAAACGGCAGAAGAAAAGTTCAATGCCATTTTCGCTCTTTCCGAGCAGGTAAAGACTATGAGTCAAAACCTAATGGAAGCTATGCGTGAACAGGAGAACGGCAGTAAGGAAGTTTTATCGGCTATCCGAGACATAAACATGGTAACCAACCAAGTAAACGACGGCTCTGCCGAAATGCTCCGCGGCGGCGAAAATGTTGCACAAGAAATGCAAAAGCTCGATGAGCTTACCCGCGTCATCACCGACAGCATGAACGAAATGGCCTCCGGTGCCGTGCAAATCAGCAATGCCGTACAGGAAGTAAATGCAATAAGCCAAAAGAATAAAGAGAGCATTGAAAACCTCTCTAAAGAAGTCGGAAAGTTTAAAGTGTAATCTTTTGTAAAAGGTAGATGAGGTTCCATACTTCTATGCAAGAATGGAACCTCATCCGTTTACCAATTTGGCTTTTCGCCTCCAACCCTATTGACAAATTTACAATATAGTTCAAAATAGAAAGATGAATAAAAGAATAACTTGGATAAATACTATTATCTTTTTAGGTCTTCTGTTGGCGGCTATTTTTTTTATGCCGCAAAGGGCTCCGGCTACATCGAATTCCGAATCCGATGCAGATAATGCCGATGTAAATTTAAGATATCTTGAATCCGTGTACAAACTTCTTCAAGAAAATTATGTAGATGAAATAGACCCCGCCGTTTTATATAAGGGTGCTATGGAAGGAATGCTTAATTCTCTTGAAGACCCTTATACCTCTTATATTTTTAAGGATACAACGGCCGGCCATGATTTGGAGGATACTACAACCGGTGTTTTCGGGGGTATAGGTGTTCATATTACAAAACCGAATGTATCCACCCCTGAGAGGCCTGCCTATGTCGAAGTTGCGAGTCCTATAGAAGGAACTCCGGGTTGGAAGGCCGGACTTCAACCTGGGGACTATATTATCGAAATAGACGGAGTAAAAACCGAGGAGATTACACAAGATGAAGTTTTAAATATGCTTCGGGGAAAAGAAGGTACTCAGGTAACGATAAAAATTCTTAGAGGAAAAAACCTAAAGTTTGATCTTACGCTGACCCGTGCCATAATCGAAGTTCCTACCATAAAGTATACAAAAATCGGAAAAGATATTGCCTATATCCGTTTGATAGAATTTAACCCTAATTCGGCAAAACGCATAACCGAGGCTATAGAAAAATTACAAAAAGATGGCTGTACAAAGCTGATCTTTGATTTAAAGAATAATCCGGGAGGTTTGATTACAAGCTCTATTGATGTAGCGAGTATATTTTTAGAATCGGGTGTTGTGGTTTCGACAAAGGGAAGAGCCCGCAACACAAGCGAAACTTATAATGTCCGCCGATTTGTAAAAAGATTACCTAAAGATATGCCCGTAGTTGTTCTCATAAATGAAGGCTCTGCAAGTGCTTCCGAAATTGTGGCAGGTGCTTTAAAGGATCATAAGAGGGCTTATCTTGTAGGAACCCGCTCTTACGGCAAGGGCTTGGTGCAAAGTGTAGTTCAGCTTAGCGAAAAGGAGCTTGTGAAGCTTACAATAGCAAGATACTATTCTCCGAGCGGAGCAAATATAAATAAGCAGGGAATCCTTCCCGACTTGGAAGTTACAAGGCCTAATTTTACACCCGATGAAGAAAAGAGCGTACTCGAACTTTTAAAGACTTCTAAGATTGCAAACTTTACAAGGAGCAAGCCTTCTCTTTCAAAAACTGAAATGATAGATTTTTCTAAAAAGCTTGAAAAAGAATACAATGTAAGGCATGAGCTTATTTTAAATCTTGTAAAGGTTGAATACTACCGCTCTCACGAAAGTCCTGTAATAAATGAAGATGATGAACAGCTGCAAGCTGCAATAGAACTTTTAAAAACAAAGGATGTAAATGCTCTTTGTAAAACAACGAAGACTCTTTTTGAGATGCAGGAAGAAGAAAAAGCTCAAGCTGAAGAAAAGGCAAAAACCGAAGATAAAAAATAATGAAGCAGCTGATTGTTTCCGCAGGGCCGGATAAGGATATAATCCGGCTCGATAAAAAAGATTATAACTATCTTGTTTCCGTGCGGAGAATTAAAGAAGGGCAGGTCTTAAAAGTTTCTTTAAATGGAGTTATACCTGCCTCGGCTGAAGTTTTTAAAATTAATACCGAAAAAAAATATATAGAGCTTAAGCTTTTAAAGGAAGAATTTGCCTTAGATGCCGAACCTTATAAACCCCGTGCAGAAATTATTTTAATGCAATGGCTTATAAAGGGGAATCACATGGATATTGCAGTGAGGCAGGCTGCAGAAGCCGGCTGTTCGCTCATTGTTCCTGTTTTGGGAGAATTTTCTGTTATAAAAAAAGAAAACATAAATCAAACCGAAAGGCGTGAGCGTATTATCAGGGAGGCAAGACAGCAGTCAGGTTCCCTTATAAATACCAAGATTCTTCCTGCCCAAGAATTGAAGGCGGCTTTGGATTCGGTTTTGGACTATACGCTAAACAGGAAAACCGCTTTTATAATGCTGAGCGAAAAAAAGGTAGGTTCGTTTAGCTTTTTTGACTGCTTATCGGACGAGACCGAGGCGGTAGTGCTTGCTATAGGCTGTGAGGGCGGCATAGGTTCTAAAGAAATTGAATTTTTAAAAGAACATAAATTTGAAGAAGTGCATTTTAATACAAATGTGCTCCGTGCCGAAACGGCTGCAATTTATTCGATTGCGGCCGCTCAGGTTATAATGGAGGAAAAAGGTGGCTGTAAAAAGAATTAATTTTTTAAATGTTCCGCTTGATGTTTTACATGAAGAAGATATGGAAGAAACCGTGATGTCTCTTTTAAATAAAGAAGGTCCTCAGCAGATTATCTTTATGACTTTATGGGATGTTCTTAGAGCTCGTCACAACGGAGAGTTTAGAAACATGATTGAGAAAGCAGCTCTTTGTTTGCCGGTTTCAAAAAGCTTGATACGCGGTGCCCGCTTTTTAAAAAAAGATATTCCCGTAAGAAGGCAGCAGTTTTCGGTAGTTATAGATTTTCTAAACGTAATAGATTCCCATTATAAAAGTCTCTATCTTTTCGGAGGCAGGCAGGAAAGTCTTCTCATCGCCGAAAAAAACGTTAGAAGCACCTTTCCCGGTCTGCACTTGGTAGGCCGCTTTGCCGGTTACTATCATAAATCGATGGAACCCCACATTATTTCGGCTATTTCAAAGGCAGCCCCTTCCGTAGTCATTATAGGAAAGGGTGTCCCCGGCGGAAGAAAATGGATTTACCGCAACAAGGAGCATTTTAATTCCGGAATCTTTATCCGCTATGCAAACCTAATCGATATTTTTTCCAAATTTAAAAAACGCCCCTCCGAAAAACTTTTTAATTCCGGGTGGGATTTTATAATTCCCGTGCTTAAAAATCCTTTTAGAATATTTACTTTTTTCGGTTATATTTGGTATAATATTTTGCTCTTATTTTATAGACTGTTTAGAAAAGATTAGACAACTGCAACCGAAATAAAATTATGAAAAAAGAAAAACTATTAACGGCTATCCGGTTGCAGTACAAGGTTGAAATTCGGGTATACTTTACAATTTCTCCTCTTTTCCTTAAAATAAGGCTGATTTTAATCTAACTTAGGAAGACCTTATGAGCACTCTTATTCACGGCTTTGAAATTATAAGCAAAAATCCCTTACCCGAATTTAATGCTATAGGTATTTATGCAAGGCATAAGAAAACGGGGCTTGAACTTTATCATATTTTAAACGATGACGATGAAAATCTTTTTTCATATAATTTTATGACGAGCTCTCCCAATTCGACGGGGGTAGCTCATATTATCGAGCACACGGTTTTATGCGGCTCTAAAAACTATCCGCTTAAAGACCCCTTTATGGTTTTGGCAAAGCAGAGCGTTAATACCTTTTTAAATGCCATGACCTATCCCGATAAGACCGTCTATCCTGCAAGCTCCTTGGTTGAAGCCGATTACTTTAACCTTATGTCGGTTTACGGAGATGCTGTCTTCTTTCCCAATCTTGACGAATGGGCTTTTAAGCAGGAAGGACACCGCTTTGAGCTGGACGAAAACGGAAAGATGAGCGTTCAGGGAGTTGTCTTAAACGAAATGAGGGCTAATTATTCCGACTTTGACGGGGTAATGTATGATTGGACAGCTGCTTCTATTTGTCAGGGAAGCATCTATGCCAAGGCTTCGGGCGGCTCTCCCTTGGAGATTCCCGATTTAACTTATGAAGAATACAAGGCCTTTCACAAAAAATACTATCATCCGGTAAATTGCCGAATTTTTTTAATGGGAAATATTCCGACCGAAAAGCAGATGAAATTTTTAGAAGAAAAATTCCTTTCCAAATTTGAAGCTGCCGAAAAGCCTCCCTTTGTGCCGCCGATTGAGCCATACGCAGAGCCCCGCTTCTTTTCGGTACCGGCCCCAGCTGGTGGTCCGGCCCCCGCCGATGAGATGACTAAGGATTCCGTAATGCTTAACTGGCTCCTCCCCGAAACTTCGGATACCGAAAAACTTATGCAGGCCTATCTTATAGGAGAGGTTTTAATCGGGCACAGCGGGGCATACTTAAATAAGGTCTTATTGGAGTCGGGAATAGGGGAAGACCTTTATCCTTATAACGGAATTGGAAAGAGTCTTAGAAACATCACCCTCACAATAGGAATGAAGGGGATTAAAAAGGAAACGCATGAGGATTTTAAAAAACTGATTCTTAGTGCGCTTGAAGAGCTTGTAAAAAAAGGAATCGATCCTAAAGAGATTGAAACGGCTGTTCATTCCATAGATTTTACCAACAGAGAAATAAAAAGAAGCTACGGGCCCTTCGGCATTAACCTGATGGAGCGTGCTATGGCAGGCTGGACATACGGGGTAAGTCCCGAAAAAACTCTTCAATACATTCCTGTTTTTGAAAAGGTAAAAAAAGACCTTGCCTCCGATAAAAGATACATCGAAAAACTGATTGAAAAGTATTTACTAAAGAATAAACATCATGCCCTTGTAAGAGTTTATCCCGATGCGGATTTTTGTAAACGCTTGGACGAAAGTCTGGAAAAAAGGGCTGAAAATTTTAATGCAGGTTTAACTGAGGAAGCTCGCAGGGCCATGCTCAAAGATCAGGAGAAGATGAACGAGTTTAAACAAAAAAGCGACTCCCCTGAAATGCTCGCTCTTATTCCCCATCTTTCAAAGAAAGACCTGCCTCCTCTTCCGCCTCCGATAGATGAAGAAATCGCCTTTATCGGAAATGTTCCCCTTGTTATGCATGAGCAGCCTACAAACGGGATAGGTTATTTTCAATTAGCCTTTCCTGTAGACGGTTTAAGTGAAGAAGATTATAAATATCTGCCCCTTCTTTCAAGTTGTCTTACGGGAATGGGAACCGAAAAGCTTTTATGGAACGAGGTTTCTTCTAAGCTTGCAAATTTACTTGGAGGCTTTTCGGCAAGTGCCGGTGTTTTTACGGCAAATAAAAATCTTTCTTTATGTAAAAATGCGGATAAGATAAGGCTCTCCGATATAGCCGGAAGGGATTGGCTTTTTATTTCGGGGAAGATACTCGGCGAATTGATTCCTGAGGCTGTCTGCTTTGTCTTGCAGTTTTTAAACGAAATTTCTTTTGACGATAAAAAACGCTTAAACGATTTGGTAACCCAGAGGAAAAACGATTTTGAAAGTCTCCTCGCCCTTGACGGAAACAGCCTCGCTCTTCTTAGGGCTAGTGCACCCCTGTCCGAAAAAAATGCACGGAGGGAGATGCTTTCGGGATTAAGTCAGCTTAAATTTTTGAGGGAGCTTTATTTAAAAGTTAAGGAAGATAATTCTAAAAAAGCCGATTCCGAAAACGCTGATTTAGAATTGAATAAATTATCAAATAAATTAAGTGCCGTATATAAATCGATTATAAAATCAGGTTTGATTATTGAAGTTACCGGTACAAAAGAAAATCTGGACGCTTTAAAAACAGCCTTTGAAAAAAACTTAAAAGGCTTTAAGGCTCCCGATAAAACCGATAAGATTGTTTTTGAAAATCCATTTAAATTTAGGCCTTCTGAAAAAAAGAGGTTGGAACTTATTCCGGCTTCTCTTCAAGTAGGCTTTGCAGTTTCTGTTTTTAAGGCGGCAGCTTTCGGTTCGAAGGAGCAAGCCTCACAGTTAATCCTGTGTAAATGGCTTTCAAGCGGCCCGATGTGGGAAAAGATAAGAAGCATAGGAGGAGCCTACGGAGCCTTTACCGTTCCTATGTCCTTGGAAGAACTTTTAGCCTTTGTTTCCTACAGGGATCCGAACCCGATAAATTCTCTTTCCGAATTTTTAAACTCGATAGATGAGACATTTAGCCAAGACTTTTCGGAAGAGATGATAGAAAAGCTTATTACGGGAAGATACAGCAAGGAGATTATCCCGATGACTCCTGCAGGACGAGGGGCGGCAGCCTTTAGGGATATTCTTTCGGGTATTTCATATTCCGAAAAAAAAGAAGTCGTTGAAAAGATGCTGGAAACTACGGCTGAAGATTTGCGTAATTGTGCAAAAAAATTATCGGTTCAAAGGGATTCCCTTTCTTCCATAGTCTTGGCTTCCGATTCGGCTCTTGCCCAAAAGAAAACGATAAAAGAACTTTATCCCGAGCCCCTTCTTTCGGAGAGGGTTTGAGGAAGTCTAAACAGGGCTTTAAGGAATTTTAAATGGGTATTTTAAAAGCTGCTTCCGGCAAAAAAAATCTCCGCCCCTGCGTTATAGGGATTGATCCGGGCTTGGCAAATACGGGCTATGGAATTATAAGTTTTTCAAATAACCGCTTTGAGTGTATAGAATACGGCTCAATAAGTACCGAGCCCCATTTACTCCAAGGGATGAGGCTTTTAAAAATTTTCGATAGGGTTTCGGCTCTTATTGAAAAATACAGGCCTAAGGAGGCCGGGATAGAAACTTTATATTTTGCAAAAAATGCAACGAGTGCAATGTCCGTTTCGGAAGCCCGCGGCGTAGTTCTTTTGGCTCTGGCTCAAGGGGGGGTGAGGGTAGGAGAGTATGCTCCCAATTCCATTAAAAAAGCCGTAACGGGTATTGCTCAAGCCGAAAAAAGGCAGGTACAGGAAGCCGTAAAATTGATTTTAGGCCTAAAGGAAATTCCTAGGCCTGACCATGCGGCCGATGCCTTGGCTGCTGCCATTACAAAAATAAATTTAGGAGATGTAGGGGAGGTACGGGCTTATGTTTAACAGCATTTCAGGAATTTTAAGCGGTAAAACAACCGATTCCGTCTATGTTGAAAATTCAGGTATTGAGTGGGAAATCTTTGTTTCGGCCTTGGCCCTCGATACCTTAGGCACTGTCGGAAAAGAGGTAAAGGTTTATACATGGCTTTATCACAGGGAAGACCAGATGAGGCTTTTCGGTTTTCCCAATCAGGCAGAGCGCTCCTTGTTTTTGGATCTTACAAAGGTTGAGGGGGTAGGACCCCGTCAAGCCTTAAAGATAATGTCGGGGCTTAATTCCTCTTCCCTTGAAAAAGCCTTGGAGGAGGGCGACATTGACACCCTTCAAAAGGCTCCCGGAGTTGGCAAAAAGACTGCCCAAAAAATGATTCTTGCCTTAAAAGGAAAACTTACCAACCTAAACGATGTTTCCTCAAAGGGGCAGACTTCCGTTTCTTGTGAATATGAAGACATCGTTACGGCTTTAACCGAAATGGGCTTTGAAAGAAAATCCGTAATCGTCCAAGTCGAAAAAATAGCCGAAGAAATGAAAGCCGCAGGTTCCGATCCTCTTAAAAACGAAGAAGAACTTTTTAGACGCTCAATCGTCGCTTTGAGCTGAACCTGCTGCCTTGCATAATTTTTTAATCCTTAAACTTGGTTTAATCTTTAAGCTGGTTTAATCCTTAAATCTGATACTTATCGAACCTATTCCGCCTTTGACGGTTATTGAGTTTTGGGCGATTGAACCGCTTTTTTGTCTATCGGCTAAAAAGGTTTTTGATTTTTTTCCGTTTATTGTTACCTCTCCTAAACCTGCGCTTACATCAAAATCATAATCTTTTTCGGCTCCATCTATTTTAAGATCCACTTCGCCTATTCCACCCTTGACTGAGGTCTTACCCAGGGCCGTACCTGAAAAGCTAAATGAGCCAACACCGGATTTTATATCCATATTGGTTACTGTCGAATCCTTAAAGTTTACTTCTCCGACTCCGGCTCTGATTTCGGCATCCTTTGAAATCTTTGCATCATAAATATTTACTTCCCCGACTCCTGCTGCAAGGTTGAATTTTTCTACATTTATTTTGCTGATATTAAGTTCGCCGATTCCGCTCTTTATTTCAAAATTAGTAAATACGATATTCCGCGGCAGGCTGATATATATTTTAGGCGAATTGTTTTTAAAATTAAAACCAAGATTCTTAAAAAACTTTGAAGGAGTGTTGTCTTCAAAACTGATTGTGTCTCCTTTTTTTTCTACATCGAAATACTTGGGGTTAATGCGCTCAATTTTATATGAGGCTTCATCCGCACGATCGCTTATTTCTATTTTTACCTCTCCGACTTCTGCCTTAAGAAAAAAAATTCTTAATTCCTTCCAAACTGATTGTTTCAGCCTTTTTGTACTCATCTCCAAAATACTCGTCCATATCATCCCTCCAAGATTTTATATCGTCTTCCATATCTTCTAGGTCGTTTTCCATATCTTCGATACTC
>CAJPPE010000048.1 GCA_905372345.1 uncultured Treponema sp.
CTTCTTCTTTTTTATTTTCTGAGAATTTTATTTGATTGCTTGTCTTGAATTTACCTACTTCTTTAACAAGATTATCAATGCTTTGCTTGTTATTTTGCGTTATTACGGCAACTTTCTCCATTGCGGTAGAGATTTGCCCTGCTCCTTTAGCCATTTCGTTCATATTGTTTGTTATGACATGGGTGAGGCTGTCAAGTTTGCTCATTTCTTCTGCAACACCTTCACCTCCTTTTAGCATTTCTTCAGAGCCTGCCTGAACTTCGGCGGTAATTCTGTTTATGTCTTTGATAGCGGTAAGTACTTCTTGACTGCCGTGCTGCTGTTCCTCCATGGCGTTCATCAAGGTTGTACTCATTTGTTTTACCTGCTCGGATAGGGTAAAAATAATATTAAACTTCGATTCAGCCGTTTTTGCAGAATCAGACAATATTTCAATCTCTCCGGATAAGTTTTTTAATGTAGATGTAATTGTTTTTCCTTGAGTGCTGGATTCTTCGGCAAGTTTTCTTATTTCATCGGCAACAACGGCAAACCCTTTTCCTGCCTCTCCTGCATGAGCAGCTTCAATGGCAGCGTTCATAGCCAAAAGATTTGTCTGACTCGCAATGTGCTGAATAACTGTTGATGCTTCCAATAAGCCTCCCGATTCTTCGGAAATTTCTTGTGTTACCGTGTTTGCATTTGTAACGGTTTTTTTGCCGTCAGCTGTGGCTTCTGCAAGGGTCTTAATAACTTCATCGGTTTTTCCGAGAGTCCTTGTAATAGAGCTTATATTTGCTACCATTTCTTCAATAGCGGAAGATGATTCGGCCACACTCGCAGCTTGACTTTCTATATTGTTATTCAGTTGTTTTATTGTCCGGATTATTTCTTCCATAGTGGTAGCCGTTTCCGTTACACTTGCGGCTTGAGTCATGGCTTGCTGTTTTACATCTTCGATATTTGCCATGATCTGATGCACTGATCCGGCTGTTTCATTCATATTGCCTGCAAGATCGGTAGCTATGTTTTCCATTGTTACGGTGTTTACTCCTACAGCCTGAATGGAATCTTCTATTTTTTTGATGGTTTGATTAAAATAATTAGACATATCCGTAATTTCGTCATTTCCTTTAATGGGAAGTCTCACAGTTAGATCCCCGCCGCCTAACGAGATGTCTCTTAAAGCTGTAACGACACCATTAATCGGCTTTACAATACGTAAAGCTAGAATGAAGATTACGGCAATGGTACTTATTAAAATAATCAGACCTACAACATAAAGAGATATTTTTAAGATATTGACTATTCCCATAAACTCGCCTATGGGCGCCGAAATAATGACCGTCCAATCTGTTGCTTTAATATGAGCAAAAGAAGCGATTTCAGTTTCTCCTTCCCAAGAGAAAGAACCTACAGAAGGTGTTTTTTCGTTTATAGCTATTTGTTCAAAAGCTGCTATACTTTCAAAAGAGGGATCCTTTTTTGCCTTATCTACACTGGACTCAAGTTTTGAAACAATTTCCGTATCTTTATCGGCAATTGTTATTCCGCTTAAGCCTATGATGTAGCAGCCGCCCGAATCTCCTACCTTTATATCTTTTATGTCATTCGATAACTTAAAGCCGTCAACAGATGCGGCTAATACTCCTATAATTTTATTGTCTTCATTATAGATGGGAACGGCAAATGCGCTGATTAAAGAACCGCTAGAACGTGAAGTTATCGGCTCTGAAGCAAATTTTTTACCTGATACACTGACTTTATACCACTCAAGGTCTCCTACAAATATCTTTTTACCTGTATTTGTATACCGGTTCCCATTTAAATCTGCTATGTTAAGTTCTAGAATATTATTATCTAAAGCACTTTGTTTTTGTAAATACAGCGATTTTTGAGAATAGCTTGTTTCGGGATCGGTTAAGGCAGGAGACCTTGCAATACCTTCCAAAAGCTGAAAGAAGGCATTTATTCTTCCGTCTATAATTTCAGCCGTATCCTTTGCTTTATCAATCAAATGAGTTTCGGCCTTTTCCTTTACGGCTTTTTCAGCAATATTTACGGCTATAATTCCGAAAATAAAAAGTGCGGCAGCAACCAAGGCACCAAAGATAACGATCAGTTTATTACGGATCGAAAAACGTTTTTTCATAATTTTCACCTCCAAAATTATTTCAGTTTTTAAAAATCGGTTTATTTTTTATCAGTTTCTGTTTTAAATCCCTCATCTTTTCGCTTAAAGAAACCTTGTATATGTGAGGGTTTAAAAGACGCTTTGAAGTATAATCCAAACTGTCGAGCTGTTTTTCTGCATAGGCTTTGATTTCTTTTAGACTGGGAGTCTTGCCGACAACCTTGCCGTTTTCAATACGCTTTTCTAAAAGAGCTTCAACCTTTGCTGGTGTAAATGTAAAATTCTGATAATCGTTTGCAGGATGATAAAAAGTCTGTTCCACACCCTCTTCAATTTTTTCGTTTTCAAGGGTTAACACATCTGCCTTAAAGGTTCCATCGGAATTGTATAGGCGCCAAACCTGTTTACATGCAGGGTTAGTCATCTTTGCGGGATTATCCGAAAATTTCATAACAGGAGTCCATTCCGTTTCTCCTAAACTTTTGCGGGCTGCCATTTTATATACGCCTGTAAGGGAAGCCTCATTTCCACCCGTGACCATGTGGGTACCTACTCCCCAAGAATCTATAGGTGCATTATTTTGAACTAGGGATTCTACAATCTCTTCCGTCAGTTCGTTTGAAACGGAAATCTTTGCCGTAGGACAACCGGCTTCATCGAGGCGCTTACGCACATCCTTGCTCAAATAATAAATATCGCCCGAATCGAGGCGGACACCGAAGTTTTTCCCCCTTTCTTGCAACCGCTTTCCTACTTTGATAGCATTTACAATACCGGAGCGGAGGGTATCATAAGTATCTATTAAAAATATTGAGTTATCGGGATACATGTCGGCATAGGCCTGAAAAGCGTCTTCTTCGCTTTTAAAAGACATTATCCATGAGTGGGCCATTGTTCCGAGGGCGGGTATGTCGAGTTCCTTGGCAGCAAGGGAATTGCTTGTGCCGAAGGCTCCGCCTATGTAGGCTGCCCGTGTTGCACTCATAGCTCCGTCATTGCCCTGAGCTCGGCGGAGGCCGAATTCCATTATAGCTCCCTTTTTTGAGGCCAGCCAAATTCGGGCTGTTTTGGTTGCTATAAGGGTTTGGAAATTTATCATGTTTAAAATTAGACCTTCCAAGAGCAAGGCTTCAACCGTATCGGCTTCGATACGGATTAAGGGTTCATTCGGGAAAACGGCACTTCCTTCTTTCATTGCCCAAATATTGCCCGAGAATTTAAAACCGGCAATATATTCTAAAAAATCTTTTTCGAATATTCCTAAAGATTTAAGCCAATCGATATCGCTTTTTTCAAAGTGAAAATTTTGAATGGTTTTTAAGAGGGGTTCAAGTCCTGCAAAAACTGAATACCCCCCCTTAAAAGGATTTGATCTAAAAAACATGTCAAAAACGGTTTTTGTGTTATTTCCTTTTTTCCAAAAACCTTGAGCCATTGTCAATTCATAAAAGTCTGAAAATAAAGCATTATCAATCATAAATTTTACCTCATATAATATTTTAAGAATGCGTAATAACTTCCCTCGGTTTTGAGCCGTTTGCAGGGCCGACTACTCCGCGTTCTTCCATTTCTTCCACGATTCGGGCGGCACGGTTATAACCTATTTTAAGCCGCCTTTGAATGTAAGAGGCTGAGGCCTTTCCTTCTGCCAAAACGATCTCTAAGGCTTCATCATAGAGAGGATCGCTTTCTTCTCCGAAGAGGGTGCCTTGGGAATAGTCTTCATCGTCTACAAATATTTCGTCATCTATATAATCGGGTTCTCCGAAGGTTTTTACACATTCCACGACTTGCTCTACCTCATCATCTGAAACAAAGGTGCCTTGAATTCGGGCGGGGAAGGGTTTGGTTGTACTTACGTAGAGCATGTCTCCCTTTCCTAAAAGTTTTTCGGCTCCGATGTTATCGAGGATAATTTGGCTGTCTACACGGGAGGCGACCATAAAGGCAATTCTACTGGGGATGTTTGCTTTAATTAAGCCTGTAATTACATTGGTAGATGGCCTCTGGGTTGCAAGTACCAAGTGAATACCTACGGCACGGCTCATAGCACAAAGCCTCGAAACGGTAGCTTCAAGTTCCTTTCCTGTAGTAGACATAAGGTCGGCGAATTCGTCAATTATTATTACGATGTAGGGCAGCGGTTCGGCTGCAATCTTTTCTCGTTTTATCTTTTTATTGTAGCTTTTAATATCGCGAACGCTCATGGAGTCAAGCATCGCATAGCGCCTTTCCATTTCGCAGATACAGTACTGCAAACCTTGAAGAGCCCTTTTGGGTTCTGTAATAACCGGAGTCAATAAATGGCCGATGCCGTTATAAAGTTTAAGCTCTACTATTTTTGGGTCAACCAATAGGAGCTTTACCTCTTCGGGGCTCTTATTATAAAGAATAGAAAGAATAATGGAGTTTACACAAACGGATTTACCTGAACCGGTAGCTCCGGCAATCAAAAGGTGGGGAGTCTGACAAAGGTCTAAGGTTTGAGGCTCTCCCGTTACATCTTTTCCAAGAACGATAGGTATGCCCATTTTTTCGGTTTCGGGAATTTGAGTTTCGATTAGCTCTCTAAAACCGACTATTGCCCTTGATTCGTTAGGAACTTCAATACCGACAGCTTGTTTTCCCGGAATGGGGGCGACAATTCGGACGCTTTGAGCAGCAAGGCGGAGGGCTATATTATCTTGAAGGGCTGTGATTTTACCCAGTTTTATTCCCGGAGGCGGCAAGACTTCAAACATGGTAACTACAGGCCCCTTCCTTATACCTGTAATTTCAATTGCTATATTAAATTCTTCAAAGGTATTTTTTAATGCTACTGCGGCTTTTCGGGTTGAATCGTCAACTATCCAGTATTCGTTTCCCGGATATTTTGTTAATAGGTCATAAGGAATGTGGTAGCCCTTTTTTTTATCCTTGGAGTCCTTTTTCGGTTTTAACGGCTGGGCTGCACTGATTTCTATATCGTCGCTCAATTCTTTTGAAAGAGGAGTTTCCCCTTCATCTTGATCGTCATCATCAGTATCGATATCGTCAACATCGGTATTTTCAGAATCATCATCATTTTCAAGGTCTTCGTCTTCGGTAATTTCGTTCGGCTCAAGGTTACCATATTCGGCAATTTCAGGCTGTTCAGACTCAGCGTATTCAGTAAGATTTTCATCGCTTTCTTCTTCTGAAGATGATAAAAATACTTCATCTTTACCGTCATCTATAGAGTTAAGTTCTTCTAAATCTTGCTCGATGCTGATATCTTCTATTACTGTAAGCGATTCTAAAATGCTTTTTTTGGATTCTTCAGGAGGTGCATTTTCTCCTATGTCTATCGGTATATCTGCATCTATGTCTTTAAGAGGCTGCTCTTCTTCTTTTGGTTCTTCCGTTTTGCTATTTAGCTGAGGTTTTATAAACTGATTTCGTGTAAGGCCGGTCTCCGGCAAATTTTGTTTGTTGACATCCGAAAAAGTTTGCCTGTCGGCATCGGGACCTGTCTTTATATTTGATTTTAGCTGAAATTCTGTTTTGTCTGCTTTATTTCTTTCGGCGAAAACCATCGGCGTTTCTGAAGAAGAGTAGCTGTCACCTATGATGTCTTCTATTTCGTCTTTTTCTTCGGGCTGAACAGAGGCTTTTTGATGTTTTTTTTCACTTAATATAAGGGTAAGAAATACCTCCATCAAGAGTAAAAGTCCTGTTGCAAGAGTTACGGCAATTTTTGTAAATTCTTGAACCGTGTTATTTGCAATTTTTGGAAGTAAAAAATAAACTAGGTGCTCTCCCATAACACAGGTTAAAAAATATACAGGCATAAATGACAACAAAAATTTTGAATGAAGAGACCAGCCGGGAATCATCAACAAAATTGAAGAATAAAGAAGAATAATAGGTATGAGTAAAGAAGAAAATTTATATGTGGAAAAAAGAACCGTACCTATTGTTTCAAAGGGGAATATATAACCTTTAAAACCGAAAATAGGTAAGAGAACCGCCAAGGCTATGTAGATTGAGATCATAAAAATGAAAATGCCCAAGGTAATTGATATGATCCTATATTTTGATTCTTCTATCAAATTTTAACTCCGAAAGCGTAAAAATTATCCGGCAAAACCCCAAAAATAAATACTAAGACAGATTCCCAGCGGAATCAAATAGAAAGCGAAGTACATAAGCTTTCCGTTTTTTATAAGTTTAAGTAAAAACCGGAGAGAAAAATAACCTACAACAAAGGCACTTATCATTCCGGCTATTAGGCTTATAGGGCTTACACCTGCAAGAAGATTATCGGCAGATTTGAGTTCAAGGATAAATGCGGCAAGAATTGCCGGTATTGATAATAAAAAGGAAAATTCTCCGGCCTTTTCCCTATCAAGGCCTGCAAAAAGAGAGGCTGAAATGGTGCTGCCCGAACGCGAAATACCGGGGATAACCCCTATTCCTTGAGCAAGGCCTGTAATAGCTGCCGTAAGGAGAGTTACGGTTTTTGCCGGTTTATTGTGTTTTATCTTAGAAGATGCGATTAAAAGAAGTCCTGTTATGATAAAGAAGAGGGGTATTAGACGAATATCAATGGCTTTTACCCAATCTTTTAATAAAAGGCCTATTACTCCCGTTACTGCGGTTGCAACTATAATGGCTGCTATCATCATAAGGTCGTCCTTATCTTCAGGTTTGGATTTTCTGATGATAAATCGGCCTAAAACGCAAAAAAGACCGGCTATTCTTTTTGCAAAAACCGTGCAGACAGCTGCAAGGGTTGCTACATGCAGGAGTATATCAAAAAGGATAGGAAGATCTTCTTGTTTAAAAAAATATTCTAAAACGGCTAGATGCCCGGAACTTGAAATAGGCAGAAATTCGGCTAAACCTTGAACCGCCCCTAAAATAATAGCTTGAAAAATCGACATAAATTTCTCCCGAAAGGTTTTATAAACGATAAAGCCGTACTATATCATAAAAAAGAGAAAAATTCCAGCCGGAAATGCTTAACCTCTTATTTTTATTGCCGAACCGTTGGCGGTTTTTTCTATTTCGATTTTTTGGGGGATGCGGGTTTTTAGCTCGCTGACATGGGAAATTATCCCGACCATGCGGTTACCCCTTACCTCATCGAGGATGCTTATGGCGTTTTCAAGGCTTGCTTCATCGAGGCTGCCGAAGCCCTCATCTATAAACATTGAATCAAGCCTTATGCCTCCGCTTCTTGTTTGAATGGAGTCGGCAAGACCGAGGGCTAAGCTTATGGAAACCATAAAGGTTTCTCCTCCAGAAAGACTGGCTGTGGGGCGGATGCCGCCCGTATAGGCATCATAAATTTCCATGTCCAGGCCTGAAAGATTGTTGCCCGAAAGCTCCTTGCTCAACTTTAAGACATAGCGTCCGCCGCTCATGCGTTCAAGGCGGGTGTTGGCATAGACGATTATTTCGCGCAAAAAGGCCGAGAGCATCCAAATATCGAATTTCAGTTTGTATTTATTGCTGCCGTTTAAACTTAAAGAAAGCTCGGTTATAAGTTGAGCATCTTCGGCTCTTTGTTTTAATTCGTTTAAAAGGCTCTGTCGTCTTTCAAAAAGGTCTTTGAGCTTGTCGAGGGCGCTTTTTATTTCTGCAAGGCGGTCTTGTTCTTCATCAAGATTTTTTTGCAAGATTATAATTTCATCTTCAAGCTTTTCGGGTTGAATAAAAGTTTTGCCTTCAAGGTCTTTTTCGAGGCCGGCAGCGGAATGTTCCAAGGTTATCTTTTCTTCTTTAAATTTTGTTATGGTTTCTTCAAAATCGGCGATTTTTTCTTCAAGTAAAATAGAATCTAAAAGCTCTTTTAAGGAGGAAAAGCCTTTACGCTCAAAAGAATCTTTTAAATTTTCTTCTTCTCCCAATAAAGATTTTTCCCACTTGGCCAACTGTTCCTGTCTTTGAATAAGCCCCGCCTTTATGCTTGTATGACGGTCATTGTTTTCTTTGAGCCTTTCTTCATAACCGCTTATTTTGCGGTCGGAGGCAAAAATCATTTCATTACAGCCCTCGATAGTGTCATCTATATTTTCCTTTTGGATATCGGAGGGGATAGCCTTAAAGGCATCATCATATTGTTTTTTCTTTTCATGGAGGATTGTGTTTAACTCGCTTTCTTTTATCTTGATATTTGTAAGAGCATCTGTAAGAGCTTCTTTTTGGGTTTGGATAGAAGAAAGCTTTTGCTCCAAATTTATTTTTGAAGTATTTGCGGTTTGGGCTTCTTTAAAAAGAAGGGAGTCTTTTTCGGCTTCCTTTCCGGCTTGCGGAAGGAGATCTTCTATTGTTTTTTCCGAGGGCATCTCTTTAAAAATAAAAGAAGCGTTTTTAAATTCTTCATTCAGATTGAAAAAAGAGCGGTCGAGCTCTGCCAGCTGCTCCTTGTGCCAGTCCGCATCTTTATTGCGAGCTGTGAGGCTGTTGCTGAAGTTCTCCTTATCGTGATTAAACTTTTCGATGCTGCGTTCGCATTTTTGTATTTTTTCGTCCAGCGAAAAAATACTTTCCGTATTTTCGACGGCTGGGGAAGGATGATGGATTGAGCCGCAGACAGGGCATGGCTCTCCGTCTTTTAAGTGAACGGCAAGGGCTGAGGCCTCTGCGT
>CAJPPE010000049.1 GCA_905372345.1 uncultured Treponema sp.
GCGACGCAGTAGATGTGCCGTATATTTTCAAAAAATTCGGGGGGGGGGGGAAGTATACATATTTTTTTTATTTTGTCTAGTAGTTTTTGAATAAAAGTCCAACTTTTTTTCTAATAAATTAACATTTTGTATCATAGCTGACATTATAGAGTAAAGGTGCGGATGTGTCAAGGGAAAATTGACGGATAATCGTAATTATAAATTAATTGCCGTCAAACCAGACAATTTCGCCGTCAGCTTCAAAGGCCAAGATATTGGCGCAAAATCTGTCCAAAAACCAGCGGTCATGGCTTATGACAAGGACTGAACCTGTAAAACTTTCAAGAGCTTCTTCCAAAGCTTGAAACGGCTCGTATTTTAAAACAACTTGGGGATTCCGTAAAAAAGATAATGCAAGCTACCGGTCTAACCCAAGAAGAAGTGGAATCGATTAGCTAATTTACGTTCCGGTAAACTTGTAATTTTTTTTGTATCGGTGTATAATCCTGACTATAATGAAAATAGGAGTAGGTTTATGAAGAATTTTAAGAAAATCTTCTTTGTGCTGGCCATGCTTTTGGCAGCCGGTACCATGGTTTTTGCAGGAGGCGCAAAAGAAGCAAGCCTTCCCTCACTTGATTTAACTATGGACAGGGCAGGAGCCCCGATTACCTTACCTGCAAAGGTAGAAAAAATTGTTTCAATGGCTCCGTCTACCACGGAAATCCTTATCGATTTGGGTCTTGCCGACAAGATTATTGCCGCCGATACCAATACCCAAAAGGACGGGCTTTTAAAACAGGATATTCCGTATTTTAATATGATGAAGCCCGATGCCGAAAAACTTATCGCCCTAAAACCGGATGTAGTTTTTATTTCGGGGATGTCGAATGCAAAGGGAAATACGCCTTTTTCTCCCTTAATTGATGCCGGTATCTGCGTTATCAATATCCCCTCGTCTTCTAGTATCGAGGCCGTTTATCTTGATATTGCATACATAGCTGCCGCCGTAAAACAAGAAGAAAAGGGCGCAAAAATTATCGCAAACATGAAAAAGGAAATCGAAGCTGTCCGAAAAAAAGGAGCCGCTATTTCTCAAGACAAAAAGAAAACCGTTTATTTTGAAATAGGGTCAGCTCCTCATATGTACAGCCTGGGAACAGGAACCTTTATCAATGAGATGATCGAAATTATCGGAGCTCAAAATATTCTTGCTGATCAAAAAAGTTGGATAGCCGTTTCGGATGAAATGGTTTTAGCTAAGGATCCCGATGTAATTTTGACCAATGTAAGCTATATTCCTAACCCGATTGATGAAATAATGGCCAGAGCAGGCTGGGCTTCTCTTAAAGCCGTAAAGGGCAAAAAGGTTTTCGGTATTGATACAAATTCTTCTTCGAGACCTAACCATAACATTATAAAGGCCTTAAAAGAAATGGCTAAAGCCGTCTATCCCGAAATCTATAAATAATGAAACTTCAATTCAAGCTTGCAGGCTTGATTGCAGCCTGCATCCTTGTTCTCATCTTGGGGATAGGAATAGGCTCGGTCTTTGTTCCGCCCCAAGATATTATCAAAATCATATTTTCAAAAATAGCCCAAAAAGAAATTTACGGTATTGAATCGACCTTTGTTGCAATAGTTTGGAATGTGAGGCTGCCTAGGGTGCTGGTCGCTTTTTTGGCAGGCGGCTCCCTTGCCGTAAGCGGGGCCGTAATGCAAAGCATCTTAAAGAACCCTCTGGCTTCTTCTTACACCATGGGCGTTTCATCCGGTGCCGCCTTGGGAGCTGCTCTGGTAATTTTAACAGGGTTTACTCTTCCTTTAATACCGGCTTTTACCCTTCCGTTTGCAGGCACTATTGCAGGTCTTCTTACAGTCTACGCCTCGGTTAAAGTTGCATCCTTGGTTGATAGGAATTTTGAAAACTCGACGATTATTTTAACAGGTATAGTTTTTTCTCTTTTTATAAACGGAATTATAACCATAATAATCGCCCTTAATCGGGACGGAATGGCCCGCCTGATATTTTGGCAGATGGGAAGTTTTGCAAGTCAAAATATAAAAAACTTTAACGTGTTATTGCCTATTTGTGCAGCCGCAACCTTGATTCTTATAGGGCTTTCACACGAGATGGACTTACTTACCTTCGGCGAGGAGCAGGCTAAGACTATGGGCCTAAATACAAAAAAGATTAAATGGCTTCTTTTGTTTTTGGCATCAGCCCTTACCGGAACCGTAATTTCATTTGTAGGCATAATCGGGTTTATCGATTTGATTTCTCCGCACATTGTACGCAAGCTCGTCGGTGCAAGGCATAAGATAGTGATCCCTGTGTCCTTTTGTATAGGAGGAACTGCGATGGTTCTATGCGATATGACGGCAAGAACTATTTTGTCCCCCCAAGAGCTTCCGGTGGGTGCAATCACCGCCCTCGCAGGCGCTCCGTTTTTTTGCTATGTCTATTTTAAGGGACGGAGGAGGGCTTAACTTTTATGGACTGTCCTTTAATAAATGTAAAATCGCTTTACGCGGGATATTCAAAGACTCCCGTTTTAAAAGACATTTCCTTTTCGGTTTTAAAAGGAGACAGCCTTTGTGTTTTGGGTCCTAACGGCTGCGGAAAAACGACCCTCTTAAAAACTCTTGCCGGTCTTATCGGCTATTCGGGTGAAATTCTTTTAAAGGGTCAAAACTTAAAAAATATCAAACGTAAAGACATAGCAAAAAAAATAGCTGTTTTAAGTCAAGTTTCTTCTATATATTTTTCATATTCCGTTTATGATACCGTTATGATGGGAAGATATGCCCACAGAGAAGGCTGCTCTTTTCTTTCCATTTCAAAAAAAGACAGGGAATACGTAGAAAAATGTTTAAGGGCTGTAGATATTTGGAATTTGCGTGAAAAGAAAATAGATGAACTTTCAGGCGGTCAGCTTCAGCGCGTTTATCTGGCCCGCACTCTTGCCCAAGAACCCGAACTTATCCTGCTTGATGAACCTACAAATCATCTGGACTTAAAAGCCCAAACCGAGCTTGTTCTTTTTTTTAAAGAGATTTGCAAAAAAGAAGCTAAAGCCGTCATCGGAGTCTTCCACGATATAAACCTAGCCCTTCAATTTGCAGATAAACTTATTTTTTTAAAAGACGGTACCATACAAGCCTCAGGAAAAAAAGAAGAGGTTTTAACCGGAGAAATTTTACAATCCGTTTACGGAATGGATGTAGCCGAATGGATGAAAAATTCTTTTAATTTATGGCTTAGAGTTTTTTAGCTTAACGGTAAACGATAACCGTAAATTTGAAGTTTATTCGATATTGTTTTTTTTTGTATTTTATAATATACTGCTAACATATAAGATAAATAATTTGGAGGTAATAATGAATCCATTGCAGAACACTGAACCTAAGGAAGTATTTAAATGGTTTTACGAAATCTCTCAGGTACCGAGAGGTTCGGGAAATGAAAGAGCTATCAGCGATTTTCTTGTAAAATTTGCAAAAGATAGAAATCTTGAAGTACATCAAGATAAGGCTATGAACGTTATCATAAAGAAGCCCGGAACTGCCGGCTATGAAAAAGCTCCGACGGTTATTATTCAGGGGCACATGGATATGGTTTGCGAAAAAGAGGCTTCTTCAAACCATGATTTTTTAAAGGATCCTATTAAATTCGTTGTAAAAGGCGAAATGCTCTATGCCGATAAGACAACCCTTGGAGGAGATGACGGTATAGCAGTCGCATACGCTCTTACCGTCCTTGATTCAAAGGATATTCCCCATCCGCCGCTTGAAGTTTTAATTACGACAGAAGAAGAAACGGGGATGGGCGGAGCTATGGCTCTTACCGATGAACACCTGCAAGGAACACGCCTTTTAAATATAGATTCGGAAGAAGAAGGCGTTTTTTTGGTAAGCTGTGCAGGCGGATCCAATATTAATGTTTTTTTTGATATAAAGAAAGAGCCGGCCAAGGGAACATTCTTAAAAATCACCGTCGGAGGTCTTCTCGGAGGACATTCGGGTATCGAAATAAACAAACAGAGAGCCAACTCAATTAAACTTTTGGGAAGAATTCTTTATAACATCAAGCAAAACGAAAAAATCAATATAGTAGAAATTTCAGGCGGTTCAAAACACAATGCCATTGCAAAGGATGCCTATACAGTAATCGCTGCCGAAAATACGGAAGCCGTTTTGAAGATTGTCGAAAAAATGACTGCCGATTTTAAAAATGAATACAGAGCCGTTGACAAACTTTTAACTGTTACGGCAAATGAAACGCAGAATTCTTCAGGACAAATGTTTACAAAAGAGCTTACCTTAAATCTAATTGATTTTATGGCAAGTATTCCCAATGGTGTGCAATATATGAGCATGGAGATTCACGGCCTTGTTCAAACAAGTTTAAATAACGGAGTTTTGGAAGAAATCGATGGAAGAATCAAATTTACAACCTCTGTACGAAGCAGCGTAAAGAGTGCCTTGGATGAAATTGTGGATATCCTTAGAATCCAAGCCGAACGCTGCGGAGCCGAATTCAAAAAAAATTCGGAATATCCCGCTTGGGAGTACAGTCCCGATTCTCCTGTACGCGATGCTGCCGTCAATGTTTACAAAAAACTTAACAACAAGGAGCCCCTTATTACGGCGATACATGCAGGGCTTGAATGCGGCCTTTTAAAGAAGACTCTTCCTAAAGTCGATGCTATAAGTTTCGGTCCCAACCTGTATGACGTACATACACCGAATGAACACATGGAAATTGCCTCTGTAGAACGCGTATGGAAATTCTTGCTGGCCTATTTGGCTGAATTAAAGAATTAAAAACAAGGTGTAAAAATTGGGGCTAAGCCGTGACGGGCTTATTAAAAAACTAAAAAGGGGCATGAAGTCATGCCCCTTATGGGAGTTGTGCTTTGAACCGCCTAAGACGGATACTCACATCTCCCTCTAGCTTTTATTTTAGCATAATTATTGTAATTGTCAAGTGAAATAATCATAAAAATTTAATTTTTTTTCTCGCCGAAACTCTTATATGATATATAAAGCAAGTTAAAAAGGGTACCCAATAAAAGAATAAAGGCCCATGTTCTTGCATGTATAAAGGGATTTTTTATCGGCAAAAAAAGGTCTGATAGAACGGAACTTAAATTCGTTACAAGATCCCATGAATTCCACCTTAAAAATCTTCCCAAATAGATGCCGAAAGCTGAAAGATATATCACAAAACCTGAAAAAAATTGCGGGTATTTTATATTAAAAAGCTTTTGAAGCTTGGATTCGATAAAATCCAAACTTACGAAACCGTAAAAAAGACCTGTAAGACTATATGAAAGAAGTAGAATCAAGTCATACCAGCGCATTGTTGAGGCCGCCGTTTTTAGATGAATAAAATCGGTTACAATGTAAAGGGCATTGGGAAAAAACAAGAGCCAAATAGCCGTAAAAACAATAAAAATTATTTTTTTATTGTTTTTTGACAGGTACAGCATTGAAGAAATAAGCCATGGGACAAAGGCTAAAAATAAATTCCAGACCAAAAAAAGTAAAAAATAGTTTTCTGCTATAAAAATTCTGCATACCGATAAAAAAATACAGAAAAAAGACAAGAACATCAAGGCAAAAGTGCTTTTTATTCGGAATATATTTTTAAAGTAATGTCTCATTCATTCTCCCATAAAAAAGATCCGGGCTGTCTTTAAAAAATCAAAAGACCGCCCGTTTCTTTTATTTTAAATTTTCATATATGCGCATTAAATTTGTCTTCATGCGTTCAAGATAGCTTTTGTTATCTTCAGGGCTTTCGATTGTGTAAATTTTTTCAACCTTAGCTCCAAGCTCTGTTGCTAGGGTTTTTGAAACAAGGGGGCTTGCCGCTTCTTCCGTAAAGATAACTTTTACTTTATGCTCCCTGCAATATTCGACAAGTTTTGCAAGTTCTTTCGGATTCGGTTCGTTTTCATTAAAGATATCGGTTACGGAATTTTGCTTCAAGTCAAAATCTCTGCAAAGATATCCGAAGGCTGCGTGTCCCGTTACAAAGTGCTTGTTTTTTACTTTAGAAAATTTCTCGATATATTCTTTTAAAAGTCCGTCAAGTTCTGCAATGTATTTACTTGCATTTTCTTTATAGTTTTTTGCATTTGCAGGGTCAGCCATAGTCAGAGCGCTTTCAATATTTTTAACCATAATTTTTGCAGAAGAAAGGCTGAGCCATGTATGAGGATCGAATTCTCCGTGATGGCAATGTTCATGTCCCTTGCCGTGTTTGTGCTGCCCGGCACAAACTTCGCAGTCACAGTCTTCTCCATGTTCATCATGATTGTGATGACCGGCCTTGATTGCTTCAATTCCGATGCTTGCCTCGACCATAATCAGCTTTTTGTTGTTGACCGCTTTTACGGCTTCATCAAGCCAAAACTCCATACCCAGACCGTTATAGATTAAAATATCGGCCTTCGATAAAAAAGCCAGATCTTTGGCCTTGGGCTCAAAGTCGTGAGCTTCCATTCCAGGCGGAATGATAACCGAAATATTAACCTTATCCCCTGCAACTGCCTGAGTCAACTCTTTCATTGCATCGAAAGTAACGGCAACATTTTTTTTGCCGTTATCGGGCATATCTTTTGCTCCCATTGCAAAGAGATTTACCGATGAAAGGATAGCAATAAATAAACATGTTTTTAAAATAGATTTCATATAAACTCCATATTTTTTTAGACGGAATAGAATATAATACCGTGCCGAAAATAAGTCAATAAAAATAGGCTAATTAACTTTTTATGGCTGAAGCTCGGGCTCCAGCCCCGGAACCAAGTATTTTTCAGGGATTTTAACGGGCCGTCCCGTACTGTCAACACAGGCCCAGGTTACCTTTGCTTCAGCACAGACTTTACCTTCTTCATTTTTTATAACCTGCAAAAAGGTTCCGGAAACCTTACCCAGCTCAATATGGGTAACCTCAATGGCCAGTTTATCGTAAAGCTTTGCCGAATGTTTGTATTTAATATCTATGTGGGATACATAGAGCATGTAGCCTTCTTCAATCATCCCTACATAATCAAAACCTATCTTTTTTAAAAACTGCATTCTGGCATGTTCCAGATAATTTAGGTAAACCGAGTTGTTTACATGGTTATAAGCGTCAAGCTCGTAGCTTCGAACTTCAACATAAAATGTATGCGTCACAATCTTCTCCAATAAAAACTTTTCTAGTTTAGCCGTCCGATTTCGTTTGCTTCATGCATTTTTTCAAGGTCTGCCATTACCTGATCAACTACGGCCTGTTTTTTATCTATGCCTGTAAGGTTTTGATGTTCAGCCTTTACTTTTTCTCTATATTCTTCACAGTTTATAACGGGGCTTGCATCAAAGATGAGCCTATCCTTCCAGACAGTATCCTCAGTCATATCTCCCGAATCGGAAATACGCAGGCAGTTTCCATTGCTTGAAACCAAGAGCATTATATCGGACATTTTAATATAGGAATCTATTTCTTTTACACCTTTTTTTGTTTCGGGTTTTCCGGGGCGGTATCGGGTTCCTGCAGGATATACAAGAATTACCCGTCCTTCTTCTTTTGCCTTTTCAAGAGCCCGCATAGAAGCGAGGTTTATCATCTTGCTTCGTTTTAATTCCGATTCCAATAATTCGGGGTCTTTGATTGATTTGATGGAACGGCTGGGATAGATATAAATGCGGTCGTATGATCCGGCAAAGGCTGCAACATAGGGATTATCCTCACCCAGTTTTAGACCGGCCATTGCTATGCACTTTTCGGCAAGTTCCGTTCCTTTATGTCCGGTTTTTTTCATTAAATTTATAAAAGCCGGATAATCCATATTGCTGTAGTGCTCCGCAAGGATTATGCCTTTTTTTCCCTTATTTACTTCATCTAAAAATTCTGCCAAGTGTTCCGGATGCCTGAATTCTGAATTTTCAAGGGCGAGATCGTCTACCATCTCATCAAGAATTTTAGACAGGGCGGGATTTCCCTTTTGTAATACATTTTCAGGCGTAACAGCCGGATTTTTCATCGTGTGTTTTGCAATTTCAGGTAAAATGTCTTTTACATATTCCATTAAAGTTTGCTGCATTTTGCACCTCCATAAATTTTTAAAATAAGCCGTCAAAATAGTCTTTGTATTTTTGATACGAAGATTTATCGACTGTTAAACTTACTACAGTATATTTTGACTTTTCTTTTTTTATTATCAATTTAATATCGTGTTTGATGGTCTTTGTTTCAATATCATAGACGCTGTTTATGATTTTAAATTTTTGTTTTGTCCCTTTTATATCCGTATTTTTTGCAAGAATTTTAGATGCCTTGCCCGAAGACGAAAAATATTTTATTAAAAAATCCGCTTCCCAGCCTTTGATGTCGGGTATCGTTTTTAAGTCGAGAGTATTTACATTTAAAAAAGCTTCATTTCCCATAAGAAAGGTATTGTCTGCTATCTGTTTCCATTGGCTGTCTAAAGAAAGTTTAACTCCGTCAACGGTTTTTGTTTCTTTTTTCGCCTTTGAGTTTAAAACAAATTTGGACGCAATAGGTTTAGCATCTTCGAGAGGTTTAAAATCAAAAAAAGTTTTTTCGTCTTTTATTCTTCCCATTTCTACCAACTCAAAGGCTTTTTCCTTATTGGAATCTAAAATTTCTTTTACATGAAAGAG